>NZ_CP081159.1 GCF_025141175.1 Jannaschia sp. M317
GGCGTTGCTTGCGTTCGTTCGCGTATTGCGAGTTCAAGAAACCGTGCGCCTTTGGGCTGAGGATGTTGAGCGGATAACGTGCGGCCAGTTCGGGCGCGCTTTCGGGCGATTCCGCCATCGGCTTGTAGCCGGGCAGGGGTCGACCGGGCTGCCATCCTGGAACGCCGCATAGCCGGACCGGTTGCCGCCGGGCACATAGTTGCCATTGGCCGCAATCGAGGACACGAATTCGCACTTGCCCGAGGGCGTCGGGAAGTTGCCTTCGGCGTGGGGGGCGTAATGGTCCTTGTCGGGCAGGGACACACGGATGAAGCCCTCGTCCTTCAACCGCGCCAGCGTGATACCCTCCAGGCGCGGATCATCCCACAGCAGATAGTCCTGCATCAGCTCTTCGTCGCTGCGCTGCCACTCCGGCTCTTCGAAGCCCATGGTGGCGGCCAGTCGGCGGAACAATTCGGTATTCTGCACCGCTTCGCCCGGGGGGGCGACGGCAGCCCCGTTGTAGGCCCAATAGAAATGGCCCCAGGCAAACATCAGGTCGTTTTGTTCGGCCTGCATCGTCGCGGGCAGAAGGATATCGGCATAGCGGGCCGTGTCGGTCATGAACAGTTCGCTGCAGACCGTGAACAGATCCTCTCGCATCAGGCCTTCGCGGATGCGGTCCTGATCGGGGGCCTGCACCACCGGGTTGATGTTATAGACCATCAGGGATTTAACCGGCGGGTCGTTCACCTCCAGCAGGGCATCGCCAAGCCCGTTGAGGTTGATGACGCGGGTGCCTTCGCGGATGAAATCGGGGCGCATGACCGCGTCCCAGTCGATCGCGAACGCGGAAAGCGTCAGGCCCATATAGCCGCCGCCGACGTGTTTCCACGCACCGGTCAGCGCAGGCAGACAAGAGATCGCGCGCGCGGCCTGGCCGCCGTTGGCGTGGCGCTCGATCGCGACGCCAAGGCGGATAAAGGCGGGATCGGTGGTCGCGTATTCGCGGGCAAAGGTGCGGATGTCATCGGCCGGGATGCCGGTGATTTCGGCCACCTTTTCGGGCGTGAACTCTGCCGCGCGGGCAGCCAGTTCTTCGAAACCGACGGTGTGGGCATCGACATAGTCCTGATCCACCAGGCCTTCTGCGATGATCACCTGCATCATCCCCAGGGCCAGCGCCGCGTCCGAGCCGGGGCGGATACGGATGTGCCAATCGGCCTGGGCCGCGGTGCGCGACCGGGTCGGGTCGATGACGACGATCTTGGCCCCGTTGCGCCGCGCCTCGTCGAGAAACGGCCATTGGTGCGAATTGGTGCTGAGCGTGTTGACCGCCCAGAGCACGATGTAACGCGAATGCACCAGGCTCTCGGGGTCGACACCCGTCGACTCGCCGATGGCCTGCTGCGTGCCGATGTCCCGTCCGACGCCGCAGAAGGTTTTTTCCGCAACCGTCGCCCCCAGCTTGTTGAAGAAGGCATCGCCCACGTTCAGCCCGTTCAACAGGCCCTGATGGCCCAGATAGCTGCAGGGCAGGATCGACTGCGCCCCGTGGGTGTCGATGATGTCGGTCCAGCGGTTGCGGATCTCGGACAGGGCCTCGTCCCAGGTGATCCGCGTGAATTCGCCCGATCCCTTCGGTCCCGTGCGCTTCATCGGATAGAGGATCCGGTCCGGGTTATGGTGGTGCGCGGTAAAGTCGTTGAGCTTGGTGCAAAGCCGTCCCTGCGTGATCGGGTGATCAGGATTGCCGCGCGCGCCCACCAGTTTGCCGTCCTTGACCGAAAACAGGATGGAGCAGGTATCGGGGCAATCCTGTGGGCAGGCGCCCACGACCGTGGTGATGTCGTCTTTCATGGAATGTCTCCTATTCGGCAGGGATCAGAGGCGGTCGCCGTTCTGATCGAAGAGGTGCAGGCGCGCGACGTCGAAACGCACGGACGTGGCGAAATCGTTGCGCGTGGCGATGTGACGTGTGGTGCGAATGCGCAGCGGCTCACCCGCAAGGGTAGCGTTGACGATGCTGTGGCTGCCCAGCGGTTCGACCGAGACGATGCGAATGGCAATGGCGTCCGCCTCGCCCGTCGACTCGTGGACGTCTTCGGGCGCACGCCCAGGGTGACGGGACCGGCGCGCACCTGGCGTGGCAGCGCGATCGGATCCTTCAGGGCATCGGATTGGAAACTGCGCCCGTCTTCGGCCACGCGACCGGGGATCAGGTTCATGGGTGGGGATCCGACCAGCGCCGCAACAGCAGAAGTGGCGGGTGTGTTGTATACTTCGTCCGGGGTCCCCAACTGCGCAATCTTGCCATCGATCAGGATGGCGATGCGGTCGGCAATGGCCATCACCTCTTCTTCGTCGTGCGAAACGTAGACGAAGGTCTGACCCTGTTCGCGTTGCAGGCGCTTCAGCTCCAGCCGCATTTCTTCGCGCAGGCGTGCATCCAACGCGGAGATCGGCTCGTCCAGCAGGACCGCACCGCTTTCGGCGGCCAGGGCCCGGCCAAGCGCAATGCGCTGCCGTTCGCCGCCGGACATCTGGCCCGGTTTCTTGTGGAGGATGTGCTCCACATGGAGAACGCGGGACACTGCCTCCAGCCGCTCAGCGATGCGGGTGGCATCGGTGCCCGCTTCACGCAGCGGAAAGGTGATGTTTTCGGCTCCGCTCAGATGCGGGAAGAGGGCGAGGTTCTGGAAAACCATGGACAAGCCCCGTTCCGAGACGCCCAGTTCGCTGCCCGAGACACCGGCCAGCGCAACCTCGCCGCCGTCCTGCTGCAACAGGCCCAGGATGATCTTGAGCACGGAGGTCTTGCCCGACGAAGGCGGGCCGAAGATGCCCAGCAACTCGCCCTTGCGGATGCCCAGGTCGATGGGGCCCAGTTCAAAGGCCGGGAACGATTTGGTGACGGCGTTCAGATCAATGGCGTTCATCGGGCGGTCCCTCCGAGGCGGTGGCCGGTTTCGAAATCAAAGGCGAGACAGCTGGCGGCCGCCAGATTGAACTGGACGTCTTCGCCGGCGATGCGGCCATTTTCATCGTCGACTGCCAGAACCTTCGTCTCTCCGATGCGCAGATAGGCAAGGCGCGACGGGCCGGACCGCTCGATCTCTTCCACGGTGCCGTGCAGAACGATATCGTCGTCGTTGCGACGCGGGCCGAAGTAGACATCCTGAGGCCGCACGCCCAGCGACAGGGTCCGGGCCGAGGCCCCCCCGGTCGAGGCACCAAGCCGCCCACCCAAGGGAATGACCGTGCCACCCGCCGCGCGCAGGACGGGGGCTCCGTCCAGGGTCTCCAACTCTCCGTCGAAAAGGTTCATGCGGGGGGTGCCGACAAAGTTGGCGACGAACCGGTTGGCGGGGCTGGAATAGACCTCGAACGGGGTGCCGTATTGCATCAGCTTGCCCTGATCGATGACGGCGATCTTGTCGGCCAGGCTCATGGCTTCGATCTGGTCATGGGTGACGTAGACCATGGTCTGACCGAATTCCCGCTGCAGCACCTTCAGTTCGGCACGCATGTAGGCGCGGAAGGTGGCATCGACGCTGGACAGAGGCTCATCGAGCAGGAAGATCCGGGGTTCGGCCACCGCAGACCGACCGATGGCCAGCTTTTGCAGTTCATTCACCGAAAGCTGTGCGGCAGGCATGTCCAGCCGGTGATCCAGGTTCATCCGCGACGCCATCGCGCGGACCTTTGTGTCGATTTCGGACCGGGACAAGCCGCGTACCTCGAGCGCGAAGGCGAGGTTCTTGTAGACGCTCATATGCGTGAAGATCGCATAGTTCTGGAACACGAAGCCGATGTTCCGATCCTGGATCGGCACCGACGACAGGTTCTGTCCACCAAAGAGGATTTCGCCGTCGGTCGGATCTTCGAGACCTGCGATCATGTTCATCGTGGTGGTCTTGCCGCAGCCCGACGGGCCCAGCAGCGCCACGAAATCCCCATCCGCGATATCGAGGTCGATGCCATCGACTGCGGTGAAATCGCCGAAGCGCTTGGTGAGGGAGCGGAGTTCGATGCTGCTCATGGCTCAGCCCTTCTTTCTGGAGGCGAATGCAAGGCCCGCGGCGGCCATCAGGCTCAGCGCCAACAGGACAGTCAGACCGATGGCGGCGACATAGGACCAATCGAGATCGGCGAAGGTCTTCTTGTAGAGGAACATGGAGATCGTCTCGGTCGCGACGCCGGGCCCGCCCTTGGTCATCACGGAGATAATGTCGAAAATCTTGAAGCATTCGACAAACCGAAGGGCGAGGCAGATGATGATCACCTGCTTCATGCGCGGCAGGATGATCTTGCGGAAGCTCTGGAAGTTGGACGCCCCCAGCAGGCGCGCGGCGGTCAGCTGATCGCGCGGCACCCCCAGCATGCCCGACAGAAGGATCAGGAACATCAGCGGCGTCCACTGCCAGGTGTCGGCCACGATGATCGCGACCACGGACCGGTCCGGGTCGGTCAGCCAGGCAAAATCGGCAGGCAGGCCGAGGTGATCGTTGATCGGCCCCGTGCTCTGGAACAGCAGAAAGAAGATGACGCCGACGACGGCGGGAACGATCATCATCGGGGTCAGCAGGATCGAGTAGAAAATGCCGCGCCCAGGGAAGGAGTCCATGAACAGATAGGCAAGGCCCAGGCCGATCGCGAATTGCAGCGGCACGGCCACGCCCATGATCAGGCCGGTGCGGCCGATCGCGCTCCAGAAATCGGGGTCGGTGGCCAGACGCAGATAGTTGTCGCCCAGGTTCCAGCTTTCCCAGGCATGATACCAGCGGACGCCATCAAGCGGCGTCCACCAGGTCAGCGACAGATACAGCTGCATGGTCAGTGGGAAGACCACGATGAAAAGCAGCAGCAGAACGGTGGGTGCCACAAAGATCCGGCCCAGCCAGCGCGGATCGGAGGCGAGCCTGGCCCCGACGGGGGTGCTGGTCGGCTCCGTCTCGCTGTCAACGGCGGCGGCGTGGTCGTTTCCGGTGATATAGGTCATTGCTTGAGCGCTCCGAAGGTGAGGCCGCGGACGAGGTGTTTCTGGATCAGAAGTCCCAGGATCACCGGCGGGATGGCAGCCAGGAGGCCGAGCGCCGCCTTCATGCCGTACATTTCACCCATGGCCGTGTTCATCGTGGACATGAAAACCGGCAGCGTGACCCACTGGCGCTGCGTCAACAGCAGAGCGAGCAGGTAATCCGACCAGTTCAGGATAAAGACAAAGAGGATACAGGTGGCGATGCCCGGCTTGACGATCGGCAGGGTGACCCGCGTGAACGCGCGCCAGCGCGAGCTGCCGGAAACCAGGGCGGCTTCCTCGATCTCGACCGGGACTTCGTCGAAATAGGTTTTCATCAGCCAGAAGGCGAAGGGCAGTGTCACGATCCCGTAGATCAGGGACAGGCCCCACCAGGTGTCGATGGCGCCAAGCGCCGCCCACATCACCATGACCGGGATCATCACCGCCAGGGGCGGGAACAGCCGCAGCTGCAGCACCTGCAACGGCAGACCCTGCATCGTTCCAAACCGGACGACCGCATAGGACGACAGCGTGCCCGCAACCACGGCGATGACCGTGCCCAGCGTCGAGGTCACGATGCTGGCCCAGAGGGGGCCGAACATGGACCGGTCCAGGCTGACGACCAGGCCCTCGGCCTCGCCGTTGAAGATGAATTCGAAGTTCTGAAGCGTCGGCTCCTGCGGCAGCCAGGTCAGGCCGCTGCCGCTGGTCCATTCGGAATAGGGTTTGAAGGCCATCGTGGCCATCCAGAACAGGGGATAGATCACCACGGCCGTAGCCAGCAGGATCAGCGCGTATTTGAGGACAAGTTGAGGGGCTGAGGGCTTCACGTCCGAATTCCTTTTGGCTGGTGCAGGGGCTCCGGGCACCCACGGGGAGAGAAAGTGCCCGGCGCGGCGGGATCAGACTTCGTCGACGAAGGTCGGCCAGGACTTGCGGCTGGCCTTGATCGAGTCGACGATCCCCTTGCGCTTGCGACGACGGATGATCTGCTCCCACTTGCGCTGTGCACCTTCCATGGCGTCGCGGGCGGACTTCTGCCCGGTCAGCGCAGCCTGGAGTTCCTCGTCCAGCGCATTGTCGAGCGCCGTCTGACCCGCAAAGTTGATTCCGGGAACCGACCGGGCGACGGTCTTGGGGATCGTGTCCATCGCGTAGGGGCGATAGTTGTCGGCCACGATCGGCTCTTTGAAGTTCGCCTGCTGCATCGGGTCCAGGAAGCCTGTCGGGCTGGACATGATGTAGGTGAATGTCCGCGTCGAGCTGAGCCATTGCAGGAACAGGAAGGCGGCCTCGGGATTGGCGGATTGGGTCGAAACCCAGCCGCTGATCGAATAGTGCAGGATCGACCGGCGATTGATCGTGTTGCCCGTGCGCCGGCCAAGCGGCAGGTGGCTGTCCATCAGGCCCGTTGCCGGGGATTTGTTGGACCCGTCCGGGTTGATGCCGTCACCGAATTTGGCAATCGCCGTGTAGGTCGCGATGCTGGGCACCTGCAGGTTCCACAGCGTCGACCAGGCCTCGACGAAGGTGAAGCTGAGCGCGTCGGGGGGCGACCACTCGAAGGAGCGGATATGCTCTTCGGCGCATTGCACGGCCAGATCGGTTGCCAGGTTCGGCTCTCCGTCTTCGGTGAAATAGTAGTAGTTCGGGCTCTCCATCGAGGCGAGGCGCATGTAGAACGTGGGCAGACCCCAGAACCGGCTCATCAGCGACCCGTTGCCGTACATCGTGCCGTTGCCGAAATCCTTGCCGGTAAAGAACTTGGCGATCTCGTCCTGTTCTTCCCAGGTGTCCGGCGCGCGCAATTCGCGGCCGACTTCGGTCATGAAGGCGTCCTGCACCTCGGGCTTGTCGTAGATGCCGCGCAGGTAATACCAGGTCATGAAGTCGCCATCGAGCGCCGTCGTGTAGTAGCGGTCGTTGTAGGTATAGAGCAGCTTGACCAGCTCTTCGGTGGCCATGCCCCGTTCCGGGTCACCCCAATCGGGTTCATACTTGGCGACATAGTCGGTGCAATCGACGGCGCCGCCCGCCTCGACCAGATCCCCGGTGGAATTCCACGGGCTGGTGTAGATGTCGTAGGACGCGCCTGCGGTGGTGACGTCCTGCATGACCTTCTTGAAGATGTCGGTCACGTTCCAGCCGACCATCTCGATCTCGATGCCGGTTTCCCGTTTCCAGACGTCGATGGGCGCATCGGCCCCTTCGCGGAAAGGTTTGGTCAGCTGGTCGATCGTGCCGTCGGGCAGCAGGATGGTCAGCTTGTCGGGGGCCTTGCCCGCGGCCTTGAGGGCCTTGATCCCCTCGATGGCGCGGCCTTCGGACATGGAGGCGTCATATTGGAACCGCTCGGCCCCGTCGAAACCGGTCGGACCGCCGGTCATGCCCGCGCTGAGCGTTTCGGCGGAGGCGGGCGATCCGAACAGCGGAATGACCCCGGAGGCCGCGACCATGGCGGCACCCGACTTCAGAAAGTTTCTCCGGGATTGACCGGGCAGGAGGAGGTTGGTTTTCATCAAGAATTACTCCGTTGGTGTGCAGACAGCCGGATGAGGGCCAGAGGGAACTTCGAGGGTTTCAGGGGGCGCACCGCAGCTTTGGCTCTGCGTCGGGCAAGGCTTCGGCCAACATCGTGGCGATGTCGGTGACCTTTTCGCGCGGTTTGCCGCGACGGGCGCCGTCGGCTTTCTCTCGGGCGTCGATCCGTCGCCAGGCGGCGAAATCCACGACCCGATCCAGTCGGGCAGCCAGCGCCGCCACAAAGGCGTCACGGGCAGCATCCGTGTCACGGCCAGTGGTCAGACCGGCCAGGACCTGGTCCGCCGTCTCGACGCCGCAGGCCCGGTTGGTGCCGATCACGCCCGAAGGGCCGCGCTTGATCCAACCGGCGGTATAGACACCGGGCAACGGCGTGCCGTCGGTGTCGTGAACCTGACCGCTGACGTTCGGAATGGTCCCGCGCGCCGCATCAAAGGGCAGACCCGGCAGGCCGAAGCCGCGGTAGCCGACGCATCCGATGACCATGCCGCCGCGCAAGGACGTCTCTGCGCCCGTGGGCACGGCACGCTGACCGAAGGCGGGGCCCTCCAGACGCATGCGCTTGAACACGACTTCTTCGGCGTGGTCGGTGCCGGTGATCCGGTCGGGCGCCATGTTGAAGTGGAAATAGATCCGGCGCGACTTTGCTGGGTCCGCCTTGCGGTCGGCGAAGCCTTTCAGGATCTTCAGGTTCTTTGCGACGCCGGGGGTGCCGGTTTCCGCAGCCTCTTCGGCGCAGGCGGGGGCAAGCCGGATCGCGTCGGGGTGCAGGATCGGTTCCGCCTGGGCCAGGGTCCCGAACTCCCGCAACTCCTTGGCGGTGAATTTGGCCTGTGCAGGACCGCGACGACCGACAAGGTGCACATCGCGCACCTGGCTTTCGGCCAATGCATCCAGCGCGTGCGCAGAAATGTCGCTGCCACGCAGCTCGTCCACGGTCTTGGACAGGATGCGGCAGACGTCCAGCGCGACATTTCCGTTGCCGATGACGATGGCGCGCCGGTGCGACAGGTCAATCTTTACATCCCGGAAATCGGGGTGACCATTGTACCAACCGATGAAATCCGTCGCGGTCAGGTTCCCGTCCAGCTCTTCGCCCGGAATGCCCAGATCGCGACCGCGCAGCGCGCCGGTGGCCACGACAACCGCGTCATAGCTTGCGCGCATCTCTTCGATCGAGACATCGGTCCCGACCGAGACATTGCCGAGAAAGGTGAAATCTTTGTGGTCCGCCAGCGTCTCGAACAGAGCGGTCACGGACTTCAGCTTTTGATGGTCCGGGGCGACGCCATAGCGAACCAGGCCAAAGGGCACGGGCAGGCGTTCGAACATGTCGACACGAACGTCGGCTTCGCTGCGCAGCAGGGCCTCGGCTGTAAAGAAGCCTGCGGGGCCGCTTCCGATAATCGCGACGTTATGGGCCATGGCGCGTCTCCTTTCTGGCACGAGGGTGGGGGTGGGCGGCCATCGCATGCAGCCGCCCAAAGGGGGGCAGGTCAGCGCGAGGCGACGTAGAGCATCAGGGAACTGTCGTCCGACGAGAACTTGACGTTGGAGCCGGAGCCGAACTGGATCACGTCCCCGGCCTTGAAATCGGTCGCGGTGCCGTCTTCCTCGGTCACGGTGACGGTGCCTTCGACGACCAGTTTGAACTCATCGAATTCGTAGCTGTAGGGAAAGGCTTCGCCCTTGTTCATGCGGAACATGCCCATGGTCAGGGGCGTGCCACCCGACGTGCCCGTCGCAAAGTCCTTGCCGTAGACATGGGGAAAATCCTCGGCGGCGACGGGCAGGGCCTCGGTCAATACCGCTTCAAGTTTCTGAACGCTCATCATGTGCCTTTCGCGCATTTGTCATTTCAGGGGCGGGCCGTGTCGAAAGGGCCGTCCCTGGAGCGATCAAGCACAGGCTCACTGGCCCTGTTTGGATCCAATTCTGGGGAATTTGATGGGGCCAAGGGGGATCAGGGCGATGCGGCGCGGAATCGAGCAGTGACTTGCTGCACCTGCACAAAAATACCGCGAACATTGAATTTTCCCGGCTTCGCCGTGCGGGATGCTGGATATTTGGGCGCTCAGGCCGCCTATGATCTGACGATCAACTGCGCACAGGTGCTCAGGCGGTCCAATGGTGGTTGCGGTCACCCCCGGCGCGCTGAATCGTTAAGCCCCTGGTGCTGCCGGACCCCCATTTCGGCAATAACTGGCCCCTGATTCAGGACCGGATAAAATTTGAAAGGAGTGGCTGCGATGACGCTCTCGATGACATTACAGCGCGATTCGGAGACCTCGCTGCAAAGTCAGATCTTTGATCGTGTGCGCGAGATGATCCTGAACGGCAGCCTGCGCGGGGGCATGGCGCTGACGCCGTCACGAACCCTGTCCAAACAGCTCAACGTGTCCCGCAACACCGTGACCCTGGCCTATGACCGCCTGGTGGCCGAGGGCTATGTCACATCGAAGGGAACGGCCGGCCTGGTCGTCACGTCGATCCCGCCGGACCATTTCCTGGCCGTCGCCAACGCGGCCGAGGCCAGCCCGGTGTTCCCGCTCGATCACAACAACCCGATTGCCGATGGGACACCCATGCTGTGCTACGCGGGGATCCCCGGCGGTGAAACCAATGGACCCGCCTATGACTTCTGGGTGGGCCGTTCGGCGGCGGATGCCTTTCCGCTGGATACCTGGCGACGACTGGCCATGCGCCGATTGGCTCAATCGCCCCGGCATCTGACAGATTACTGCGATCCGGCGGGGCTGCACGATCTGCGCAACGCAATCGCCCGTCATCTGGCGCGCAACCGCGGCATGACCGTTTCGGCCGATCAGATCATCGTCACCTCCGGCAGTCAGGACGGCATCAGCCTGGTTCTCAATCTGCTGCGACCGCAGGTCCGACGGCTGTGCATCGAGACGCCGGGGTACAACGGGGCAAAGATGCTGTTTGACCGCGAATCCCTGCCGCTAGAGGCGGTCGCGGTGGATGCCAACGGCCTGACCGTCGCGGATCTGCCGCGTGGCAAGGGCAACCTGGCCTTCGTTACCCCGTCGCATCAGTTCCCGACCGGCGTGATGCTGTCGCTGTCGCGTCGGCTGGAGCTGTTGAAGTGGGCCACGGCGACCGAGAGCTTCGTTCTGGAAGACGACTATGACAGCGACTTCCGCTACGAAGGCGCACCGCTGACGCCGCTGGCGATGCTCGACCGATCCCGGCGGGTTTTCTATCTGGGGACCTTTTCCAAATCCATCGGCGCGGGCGTCCGTATCGGATTTGTCGTGGTGCCGCGCGCCATGGTCGACGACGCGCGCGAGATGAAGGCCGCGATGAGCAACGGCCAGTCCTGGCTGGAGCAGGCAATCCTGGCAGATTTCATCGACCAGGGCCATTTCGAACGGCATCTGCGCAAGTTGCACAAGATCTACAAGGCGCGGCGCAACCGGCTGATCACGGCCCTGAACGACGCCTTTGGCCCGCGTCCCATCACCGGACAGGATGGCGGTTTGCACCTGGTCTGGCGTCTGCCAAGCGGCGCGCCAGATGCCCGCCACATCCAGATTCAGGCGCGCGATCTCGGGGTGGGCGTCTACGCGCCCTCAAGCGGTGCGGCGTTCGACATAGACGAGAACGCCCCGGATGATCGCCTGATCTTCGGCTACTCCTCCCTGACCGAAGAGAACATCGACAAGGCCGTCAAACTTCTCCGGACTTTGATCGGGGCGCAGTCCGGGACTGTGGGGGAAGGTGCCAGGCCGTGAGAGCATTATCGGTCAACCGCGATGGGAAAAGCCAACGGTAATCATGATTATGTAATAATCATTGCCAGACCGACGTCACGCAAGGGCAAAGCCTCCGGGACCAAGGGCCCGCGCCCTTGGTCCCGGAGGTAACCCCGGTGACATCAGTACTTCATATAGACGGTCCGCTTTTGCAGGTATCCTTCGATCCCGTGAATGCCGTCTTCGCCGCCCAGACCGCTCTGCTTGTGGCCGTTGTGGTAGCCCTGGATGTAGCCGACGATCCCCTTGTTGAGGAAGATCGTGCCCGTCTCCATCCGCTGGATCGCGTCCATGTAGACCGACGGGTTCCGCGTCCAGAGATAGGCCGACAAGCCGTCGGGGCGGGAGTTTGTGATCGCCAGCGCGGCCTCGTAGTCCGGGATGCGGACGATCGGCATGACCGGGCCGAACAGTTCCTCGGCGACGGCGGGGCTGTCGCCTGTCGCGCCCAGCAGGATCGTCGGCTCGTAATAGTGGCCGCGCGCGAAATCGCCCACGCCGCGCTTGCCGCCAAGCGCCACCTCCGCCCCGGAGGAGACGGCCCGCGCGACCAACTCCTCGATCCGCGAAAGCGACCCGGCGGTCGACACCGGGCCCATGCCCGCGTTCCTCATCGGATCGGCCAGCCGGACCTCTGCGGCGCGCTTCAGCAGCTTGTCGGTGAACTCATCGGCCACCGCCTCTTCGACCAACACGCTTTCGTTGCAGATACAGACCTGGCCCGCATTGGCGAAACGCGCGATCACGGCGGCCTCGACCGCCGCGTCGATATCGGCATCCTTCAGCACGATGAAGGGCGCGTTGCCCCCCAGCTCCAGCGAGAGCGCGGCGAGGTTGTGGGATGCGGCGCGGGCGATCGCCTGCCCCGCGCGGATCGACCCGGTGACCGAGACGAGCCGCGTGCGCGGATCCTCGACCAGGGCCTGACCCAGATCGGCCCCGCTACCGGTGACCAGACCGACGACGCCCTTGGGCACGCCCGCCGCCTCGACGATGCGGCAGAATTCGACGCCGGTGACCGGGGTCGCCTCATGCGGTTTCAGGACCATGGTGTTGCCGGTGACCAGCGCCGGGCCCAGTTTCCGACCGATCAGGGCCAGCGGATAGTTGTAGGCGCAGATGCCGATGGTGACGCCGTAGGGCACGCGGTAGATATACAGCTGCTCGTTCGGGGCATCGGCGGGAAAGATCTCGCCTTGGATGCGGCGCGCGGCTTCGGCGGCATAGGTCATGTAGCGGACGGTGTCGTCCACCTCGAACCCGGCCTCGTCCAGGGTCTTGCCCTGTTCCGCCACCAGCAGCCGGGCAAAGTGATCGCGTTCCGCGGCCAGCCCTTCGGCAATCTTGTAGAGATAGCCGGCCCGTTCGATCGGCGGCAACATGGCCCAGGCGACGCGCGCCTCTTCGGCGGCGTCGATGGCGCGGCGGGCGTCCTCGGCGGTGCAGGCGGGCACCTGGGCAAAGATCTCACCGGTGGCCGGGTTTTCGACCGGCAGCATCCCGCCGCCCGTCGCGCCCACCCATTCGCCCGCGATAAAGCACTTGTAGCTGTCCATGGTTCTTCCTCCTCCGATGCGCCGTCAGACGGCGTCGGCCTTGTCGATATGTTGCGAAGTATGCGCGCCAAGCGCGGGGGCCCCGACCCCGGAGGTCAGAAGCCCGCCGTCCAATCGGATCGGACAGCGCGTGGTCCTGGCCTCGCGCCCGTCGGCGGTGCGCATCGTCATGAGCGGGGAGAGCGCGGCGAACCCCTCGGTCCGGGACAGCCGCGCCCAATCCAGCACCTCGGCGCACCAGACGTCCGCAGGTTCCAGCACGTCGAGCCAGGCCTGCGTCGGCCGCGTCTTCAGGGCGGCGGCGATGATCGGCTTGATCTCGTCGCGGCGCCCAAAGGCCTCGGGTTGGGCGAAGTCGTTCAGCGCCGGGCAATCCAGCAGATCGGCCAGCACTGCCAGCGGCACCATGGCCAGCGCCAGCCAGCCATCGGCGGTGGCATAGATGCCGTAGGGGGCCGCGCCATAGACGTTGGCGTTGGAAATCTCTGTCCGGCTGGGCAGGGTGTCGTCGTTGAAAAAGGCGGTCAGCTGCTCGAACTGCAGGTCCATGGCCGAGGACATCAAGTCCACTTCGACCAGCCCGCCCTGCCCCGACACCCCACGCCGCACCAGCATCGACAGAATGCCCTGCACAAGGTTGTTGCCGGTCGCGATGTCGAGCAGCGCAAAGCCCACGGGCACCGGCCCCTGTGCCCGGTCGCCCTGCAACCAGCACATCCCCGACAACGATTGCGCCAGCAGATCCTGCCCCGGCTTGTCGCGCCAGGGACCATCATTGCCGTAGCCGGTGACATGGCCATAGACGATGCCGGGGTTCACCGCGCGCACCGTTTCGATGTCCAGCCCGATCCGGTCCATCACACCGGGGCGGAAGTTGTGGATCATCACATCCGCCTCGGCCACCAGCCGTTTGACGGCGGCGAGGTCGGCGGGGTTCTTCAGGTCGGCGGCCACGCTTTGCTTGCCGCGATTGAAGGTGTGGAACAGCAGGGAGCTGTCATCCAGTTTCTGGTCGTTGATCACCAGACCCCGGCACAGGTCCCCGCCCTTGGGGCGCTCGATCTTGATGACCGTGGCCCCCAGGTCGGCCAGCCGCAGCGCGGCGGCGGGGCCCGCCAGGAACTGGGCGAAGTCGAGAACCTTCAGTCCGGCAAGGGGGCGATCTTCGGGGGCCAGGATCGGCAAGGACATCTGTCACACCTGCAAGTTACTTTCATTTGTGAAAATAGCTTGCAGGTGTGCGGAAAGTCAATCGAGTGCGCCCAGCTCATGCGACAATTCGGCGGCCACATCGCGCAGGATGCGTAGCGCCTCATCGGGGCGGGTTTTCTGATCGGCCTGTGCGATGAACCCAGTGGTCAGCGCGGCGACCACGCCCCGGCTATCATGGATCGGCACGGAAAAGTTGCGCACCCCGTCGACCAGCCGGCTTTCGCTGTCATCGAAGCCTTCGGCGCGGATCTGCTCCATCCGGGTGGCAATGGCCGGGCGCGCGTCTTCGTCGAGGCGACGCAGGAACCGTGTCTGGACCGCCTCGGGCGAGAGCGCCAGGACCACCATCCCGGTCGAGGTCTGTTCCACCGGGAACATCGCCCCGATGCGCACCGAATATCCCGCAGGCCGGGGGCTTTTGACCGAGGCGAGGATCAGCACGTTGGCCCGGTTCAGGACGCCCAGGTGACATGATTGTTCCGTCAGGGCCGCGTAGCGTTCCATCAAGGGCACGGCTGCGCGGATCAGCCGTTCGGTCGGGTCATAGCGATGCGACAGCTCGAACATCCGCAGGGTCAGGGCATATCGGTTGGTATGATCGTCCTGGTTCAGATAGCCCCGTTCGCTCAGGTAGACGACGACGCGGTACAGCTCGCCCATGGTCCGACCCAGCCGGTCCACGATCTCGTTCATCGTCAGCCCCTCTGGCGCCTCGGCCAGCAGTTCCAGCACATCGAGCGCCTTCTCGACCGAGGGCACGGTGGATTTATTACGGGTCTTCTTGGGGGCTTGGTCGTCTGCCATGGGACCTCTGGGTCAGGGGGTTCCGTCCCTTTTAGCCGCTTCCACCTTGGCAAAACAGAGCGACATGAGCTCATTCTCAAGGCGCAGCCCCTGATCGACGCTCAGATCCATGGCCCCGCGCACGGCGGATTTGACGGCCTGGGTCGCGACGGTGGAATGCGCGGCGATCTGTTCGGCGACCGCGCGGGCGCGGGTCAGCTCCTCTCCGGGGTCGACCAGGTACTCCACCATGCCGATGCGCGCGGCTTCTTCGGCGTCGAACCGGTCGCCGGTCAACAGGATACGCATGGCCTGACCGTATCCGCACAGCCGGGTCAGATGCTGCGCGGCACCACCCGCGCCGTTCCAGCCCAGCTGCACCTCGGGCGCAGAGAAAACGGCCGTGCGCGACACCACCCGCAAGTCGCAGGCCAGCGCGATTTCCAGCCCCCCGCCAAGCGCCCAGCCCTTGACGGCGGCAATCGCCGGTTTGCGCAGGCCCCGGATCGGCGGCAGGTAGTCGAACCGGTTCCGCCAGGCCCAGAAATCGGCGTAGCCCTCCAGCGCCTTGATGTCGGACCCGGCACAAAAGGCGCGCTCCCCTTCCCCGCGAAAGATCACCACGCGCACCGTGTCATCCGCATCGGCGGCGGTACAGGCGGCGGCTATCCCGCGATACATCTCGGGTGTCAGCGCATTGTGCTTGGCCGGACGGTCCAGCACGATTTCGCCCACAGCACCGTTGGTTTCAAAGCGGACGGATCCGTCAGGGGTCTCGGTCATGGTTTTCCTAAGTCAAAACGCGCATCAGGCAGCCAGAGCGACAGCCCCGGCACGAAGGTCAGGATCAGCAGCATCACCATCAGCAGCGCGTAGAACGGCAACGCGGCCCGGATGAACGCCGGAATCGACACGCCGGTGATCGCGCAGGTGGTAAACATCAGGGTGCCCAAGGGCGGCGTGACGCCCGCGATGGTCAGGTTCAGCACCATGACCACGCCGAAATGCACCGGGTCCACGCCCACCTCGGTCACCACGGGCACCAGGATCGGCGTCAGCAGGATCAGCGCGGCGGACCCTTCGATGAACATGCCGACGAAGATCAGCAGAAGGTTGATGATCAACAACAGCAGGATCGGGTTGGACGTCAGCGCCGTCATCGCATCCGCCACGGTCGACGGGATGCGTTCCCATGTCATGTAGAACCCGAAAGCGTTGGCCATGCAGATCACCAGCAGGATGATCGCCGTCGCTTCCAACGTCTGCGTCAGGATCGGGGCGATGTCGCGCCAGGACAGTTCGCGGTGCAGAACGCCCACGAAGACCGCGAACAAGACGGCCATGGCCCCGGCCTCGGTCGGTGTGAACCAGCCAAAACGGATGCCGACCACGATGCCCACCGGCACCAGCAGGGCCAACCCCGCGCCGCGCAGCGACGCGCCGCGTTCGGCCCAGGTCTTCCGTTTGGGAAATGCCGGTTGCAGGTCCAGAACCCGCGCCTGCCAGGCGACGGTGACCATCATCGCGACACAGATCAGAACACCCGGCACGATGCCCGCCAGGAACAGCCGTCCGATGGAGACGTCGCCCATGAACCCATAAAGGATCAGGCCGATCCCCGGCGGAATGATGACCGAGATGATCGAGGAACAGGCCGTGACCGCGCTGCTGAACGGCGCGGCATAGCCTCGACGTGTCATCTCGGGGACCAGCACCTTGGCCTGCATCGCCGCATCGGCATTGGCCGACCCCGAAACGCCGCCCATCAAGGTCGACAGCAGCACGTTGACCTGCGCCAGCCCGCCGCGCCAATGGCCGGTCATCGCCTCGGCAAAGGCCATCATGCGGGTGGTGATGCCCGCGCGGTTCATCACCACACCGGTCATCACGAACAAGGGGATCGCCAGCAGCGGAAAGGAATGCGTGACCGCGACGGCCCGCTGAATAAAGATCTCGGGCGGCATCGCCCCCGAGGTCAGAAAGAAGATCATCGCCGCCATGCCGATGGCCAGGCCCACGGGCACGCCAATGGCAATGAACAGCAACAACAGAAGGGCAGGCAGAAGCGTCACAGCAGATCCTCCGCCGGGGTGTCGGGACGGGGCCGGATCAGGCGCAGCGCCGCCGAGGCGGACATGACCGCGAACCCGATGGCGCAGGCCAGGTAGACATAGCTGAACGGGATATCCATCACCGGCGAGGGCCGGGTCGCACCCTTGCCCATCATCACAAAGCTGAGCCAGGTGCAGTAGATCAGAAAGGCCAACACCAGCGCATCGCCAAGGCGTCGCACCCAGACGGCCAGCGCTTCGGGCAGCAGATCGACCAGCATCGTGACCCGGATGTGCCGCCCGTCGCGGAAGGCCGTGGCCGCCCCGAGGAAGACGACCCAGGTGAACAAGATGCCGGACAGCTCTGTCGTCCAGACCGCGGGGCGTTCCGTGACATAGCGCGTCAGCACCCCCCACAGAACCGACAGGACGAGGACCGCAAGCGCGGTCCCCGCCACCGTCACCTCTGCTCGGCGGAGCAGCAGTGCAAACCGATCCATGGGCGGGAAACCCCGTAGATCAGTTGTCGAGGATCGAACGGACCTGATCGTACAAGCCGTCGGACCAGTCGGGGAACTTGGTGTAGACATCCGCCGTCACCGCCTGGAACGCCGCCACATCGACATCGCGGTTAAAGGTGATGCCCTCCGCCTCCAGCTTGGCGATCCACTCCTCTTCGGAGTTCAGCATCAGGTCGGTCATGAACACGCCCGCCGCGACGGCTTCTTCGGCCATGACAGTCTGAATGTCGGCGGGCAGGCCGGCAAAAACGTCCGCGTTCATCATCAGGCCGGTGAAGCCCTTGAAGTGGCCTGTCAGGGAAATCGTGCTCTTGGTTTCGTGCAGCTTGGCCCCGAAAATCGACGGCAGCGGCGCCTCGGCCCCGTCCACCACCCCGGCGGACAGGCCCGAATAGACCTCCGACCAGGCCAGCTGCGTCGGACGCGCGCCCATGGCGTTGAACGTCTCGACCCACATGATGTTCGGCGGCGTGCGGAAGGTCATGCCCGCGATGTCATCGGGGTTGGAAATGGCGACATCCGACAGCATGTGCCGCGACCCGAACAGCCAGTTCAGGGCCAGCAGTTCGATCCCCGCTTCGGCGCGCAGCTTGTCGGACAGCCCGGCGTAAAGATCGCTTTCGACGATCTTGGTGAAATCGCGCGGGTCTTCCATCAGGTAGGGGCCACCCAGGACGCCGAAATCGGGCACGAAGTCCGACAGGTAACCGGGGTCGGAAATGGTGATGATCGGGGCACCGGCGCGGACCTGCTCGAATACCTCGGGGTTGGTGCCCAGCGTCGCGTTCGGAAAGATGTCGATGGACACGGCGCCGTCGGTCCGCGCCTCCACCTGGTCCGCGAATCGCTCCATCGCCTGCTGCAACGGCTCCTTGTCGGAGGTCACGTGGGCAAGGCGGAATTCGTAATCGGCAGCCTGCGCAGACAGGCCCCCCAGCAGAACCGCGGACGCGGCAGCGGCGATGGTCTTGATGGTCATGGGTATCCCTCCTGATGCGGTGCGCCGGTCCTCCCCGGCGTGTCCGTCGCGGATGTCGTAGCATTTCGTTTGCGTATTGGAAAGTAACTTTGATATGTGGAAATTAGTGAGGGAGAATAGAATGCAGTTGAAGGGAATGACCTGGGACCACCCGCGCGGCTATGCGCCAGTGGTCGCCGCGTCCGAGGTCTATGCCGCCGACACCGGCGTCACGATCCATTGGGACAAGCGGTCGCTTCAGGCCTTTGCCGATGCGCCGATCGAGGATCTGGCCCGCGATTACGACCTGATCGTGCTGGATCATCCCCACGTCGGTCTGATTGCAGAAACGGGGGCTCTGTTGCCGCTGGACACGCCGGGCGATGCCGGGGCCTCGTTGGGTGGGTCCGCGGAAAGCTATCTCTGGAACGGGCAATGCTGGGCCTATGCCATCGACGCCGCCTGTCAGATGGCCGTGCACCGCCCCGATCTGGCCACCGCCCTTCCCGCGACGTGGGAATCGTTCCTGGCCCCCGATGCCGGGCGGTTCCGGGCGCTCACCCCGCTCCTGCCGGTCGATGCCTTCGACCAGTTCATGACCCTTGTGGCCGGGCACGGCGCGCCCAAGATGCCCATCTCGCCGGATCGCTTCGTGTCCGAGGAAAACGGCCTCTACGCCCTGACGATCCTGCGCGCGCTCTATGACCTAGGCCCGGACGAAGCCGTCGACATGAACCCGATCAAGGTGCTGGAGGCGCTGTCGACCACCGACGACTTCGCCTGCTCGCCCTGCCTGTTCGGGTATGTGAATTATGTGCGCCCCGGTTTTCGGGACCATCCGCTGGCCTATTTCGACCTGCCCCACAGCGCGGGACACGACGGCACCGCCGCCATCCTGGGGGGCGCTGGCATCGGCGTGTCGGCTCGGACCGCCCACCCCGACGCCGCGCAGGCCTTTGCCGCCTGGATCGCGTCAGAGCCGGTGCAATCGGGCGTCTACCTCGCCAATCAGGGACAGCCCGCCAATCGCCACACCTGGCTTGCGCAGCAATCCGACCCGACCGTCGCGCCCTTTTTCAAGGGCGGGTTCCAGACCATCGACACCGCCTGGACCCGGCCCCGCGACCCCTGGTTTCTGGGCTTTGTTGACGACGCCTGCGAAATCATGCCCGCCTTTTTCCGCAAGGGTTGGTCGGTCGAGGCCACGCTGGCCAAGCTCGACACCGCCTACCGCCACCACCGCACGAAAGCCTGACCCATGCCCATCGCGATCATCACCGGGGGCAACAAGGGCCTCGGCCTGTCCCAGACCAAACGCTTCCTTGCCGCCGGATACGACGTGCATGTCGTTGCCCGCACGCCAGGTGACGCCGCCGCGTTGCAGGGTGTGACGTTTCATGAACACGACATCGCCGCCGACACCGAGGCGGCGTTCATCGACCGTATCCACACCGACCACGGCCCCGCCGCCGTGCTGGTCAACAATGCGGGCGTGCACCTGAAGAAACCCATCTGGGACGTGACCCACGCCGAACTCGACCACGTGCTGACCATCAACGTAAAGGCGATGTTCGTGGCCTGCGGGCGCTATGTCGCGCTGCACCGGGACACCGGCGGGGCAATCGTCAACGTGGCCTCCATGGGCGCGATCATGGCGCTGCCGTCTGCCGCGGCCTACGTCACAGCCAAGACGGCCGTGGTTGGTCTGACGCGGTCCGTCGCGGTGGATGCCGCCGAATTCGGCATCCGCTGCAACGCCGTCTCGCCCGGTTTCATCCTGACCGACATGACCCGCGCGATCCTGGAAAAGGACCCGGCCCGCCGAGCCAAGATCGAAGGCCGCATCCCGACCCGCGCGCTTGGCACGCCCGAAGATATCGCCAACGCCATCCACTACCTTGCCTCCGATCAGGCGGCCTATGTCAACGGGGTCAATCTGCCCGTCGACGGCGGCTATGCCATCGGCTTTTAGGACCGCATCATGACCACGCTCACCACCCGCCTGACCGCCGCCAAAACCATTGCCGTGGAACAGACCACGCCCGGCCCCTTGGCCCCCGGTCACGTCCGCCTGCGCCTGGCTGCCGCCAGCCTGTGTGGCACCGACCTGCATTATTACAAGGACTTCGCCAACGCGGGCTTCGTTCTGCGCAACCCGGTGACCCTGGGCCACGAGGGCTGCGGCACCGTCACCGATCCGGGCGACAGCGGGCTGGCCGTAGGGCAGTTGGTCGCGCTGAACCCGATCATGAACTGCGGCATCTGCCCGGCTTGCGCGCGGGGCGAAGTGAACCTGTGCACCGCCAAGAAATTCCCCGGCTCCGCCACCACGGTCCCGCATCTGGACGGCTTTTTCCGAGAGGTGATCGACCACCCCGCCGCCCAGTGCCGCCCGGTGGCAAATGGCGTCGACCCGCGCCATCTGACCTTTGCCGAACCGCTGGCCTGCGCGCTGCATTCCCTCAACAAGGCGGGCGTGACCAAGGGCGACAAGGTGCTGGTCACCGGCTGCGGCCCCATGGGCCTGCTGGCCATCGCGGGTGCGGCCGCGCGGGGGGCCGAGGTGACCTGCCTCGACCTGCGCGAACAGGCCACCGAGGTCGGCCTGCGCGCGGGCGCGGCCCACGCCCTGATCGGCGGACAGTTCGACGAGGCAGAAATCGACGGCACCTTCGACAAGGTGATCGAGGCGTCGGGCGCATTGCCGGCCTTTGCGCTTGGCATCAAGGCGCTGCGCCGCAAGGGCGTGCTGTCGATCCTGTCGAACCTTCAGGTCCGCGAGGCGACCCTGCCGCTGCATCTGGTCATGCTGCGCGAAATCCAGATCGTCGGCTCTTTCCAGTTCAACGCCGAATTCGAAGAGGCCGTCCAGCTGGTCGAGGCCGGGGCCATCGACTTCGAAGCCCTGACCGGCGCCCGCTTCCCCCTGTCGGAGACAGGCGAGGCGCTGGCGACCATGGCGCGGGGCGAGGCCTTTGGAAAGATCGTGATCGAGGGCTGACCCTCCGGTCCCACAAGGCTAAACCTGTGCCGGGGGGGGCGTCATGCGGATCATGTGTTTGAACGGATGGGGCGGCACGCTCCACGCGGAGATCGCGGCCTATCTGACGGCGGAGCGCCCCGAGGTGCTCTGCCTGCAGGAGGTCGTGCACGGCCCCGGAACCGCCCGCGACTGGCTCACCTATCGCGACGGCGACCACGTGCTGCCGCAGCGCGCCAACTCCCTGCGCGACATGCAGGCCGCCCTGCCGGAGCATCAGGCGATGTTCTGCCCCGCCGCACGAGGCGTTCTGTGGGACGACGACGAAGCGGTGCCCTCGTTCTGGGGCCTCGCGACCTTTGTGCACCGGTCCTTGCCGGTTATCGCCCAGGCGCAGGGCTTTGTGCATGGCCACTACGGCACCGACGGCTACGGCGCGCACCCCCGATCGCGCACGGCCCATGCGGTTCGGATATGGGACCACGACGCGAACCGGGCGGTGTCGGTGACGCAGATGCACGGCCTTCGCGATCTTGCGGGCAAGCACGACACGCCGGAGCGTTCGGCCCAGGCGCGCCGCCTCATTGCCCTGTCGGATCGGGTGAGCGAGCCAGGCGATTTGCGCGTCCTCTGCGGCGATTTCAACGTGGGCCCGGACAGCCAGACGCTGACCCTGCTGGGCGACGCGGGCTTCACCGAACTGGTCACGGAGGGCGGCCATCTCGGCACGCGGACCAGCCACTACCCCAAACCCGCGCGCTTCGCCGATTACATGGCGGTGGACGACCCCGGGGCCGTCCATGCCTTCGTTGTGGTGCGCGCGCCCGAGGTCTCGGACCACTGCCCCCTGATCCTGACGCTTTAGCGGGCCAGAACCCGTATCCGGCTGTCCCATTCGCCGCGATCGACATAACACCCCCGCAGCCGTCGGAACCCCGTTGCAGGATCGAACGCCTGCCGCCCGTGCATCACCCGGCGATTGTCGAAGACCACCATTTCCCCGCCCGACAGTTTCAGCGCGATGCCATAGGCCGGATCGCGCGTCATCTGCATGAACACCCGATACGCCCGGTAAAATCCGGTCATCTCTTCGGCGGGCAGGTCCAGAATGTCCGCCAGATGGGCGTTGAAACAGACCTCGGTCACGCGTCCATCGGCATCGGTCCGGATCACCGGTTTGCGCGCCCGGATGTCGGTGTCCGCGTCGTGAAAACGGAATGGCACCTGCACCCGCACCAGCAGATCCAACGCGGCGGGGTCGCGCAGCCGCAGATCCTCTGCCACCGCCGCGCCGTCGCAAAAGGTAGAGCCGCCGCCCGCCGCCTCGTTCGCCAGACAATGCAGGAACTGATAGCCGGGCGGCAGGTCCTGATTGGTCAGGTCGGTATGCAGCGGCAGGGCATCGGCGGTATAGGCCAGGTTGTTCGGGTCCGGCTTGGACACGACTTCGAAGGTGGTGCCGAAGTTCGTCTCGCGCAGGTGACCCACACGCCGGGCAACCGCGACGCCCGCCTCGGGATCATCGGGCAAGCCGGTCACGATGGCGAGGCCGTAGCGTTTGGTCACCGCCAGCCAGTCGGCCAGCGCTGCATCATCCGTCAGCACCGCCTGCGCATCGGCACGGGGGATGCCCTCGGCCGCAATCTCGGCCCGCCAGGGCACCGGTGGGATGTCGGCGGCATCGGCGCGGCGCTGACCGGGCCGGTTGGCGCGAATCCACTCCAGGTCAAAGCGGCTGGGCCTGTCGGCCCCCGGCCAGCGCAGGACCAGCCCGCCGCCTGACACCGCCACATCCTCGGCCATGATGTCCAGCGGCACAGAGGTCAGGTCGAACGCCCGCTCTCCGGTCTGGGGGTGGAATCCGGCGGGATCGGTGTCGCGCAGCCAGATATAGGGATAGGTGCCGGTCACGCCATCGGGCCAGCGGATCGTGAGGCCCGTGGCCTCGGTCGTCAGTTCGGGATGCATCGTCCCCTCCGTCTTGTCTGAGAATCATGTCGGCTCAGACAGCGGGCGGAGGCCACCATTCATGCACCTTTTCATGCGGGTGCCCGCGCAGGCGGCCCAGCACGACAAGGGTGCGGCATTCACGGGGGTGGAAGTGCGCGGCCATGGGACAGCCTAGACGCCCCAGGCCCTTGCGATCAATGCCTCAAAGTCCCGACAGGTCGATGCCCAACCATTCCAGCGGATCACCGTCACCGTTGATCCAGCCATGCTGCGCGTCCGGCGGGAAAACGATCAATCGCCCGGGCGCATAGGTCAACCGCGACGTCTCGACCCCGTCGGCATCGCAGAGCGTCAGAACTCCCTGCCCCGACAGGACATAGAGCAGATAATCAGACGGCCCGGCATGGGCCGGCACCTCGGCCCCCGGGGCCACGCGGCCCCGCGCAACGATCACGCCGCGCACCTCGGCCAGATTGGCATAATCGACGGCCAGCCCCTCCAACGGTGTCAGATCGGGGGCCGGACCCTCTGTCGCGGACAGGCGGTCATTGTCGTGGGCGATGGTGACGATGCGGGACATGGCCGGTTTCCTCCTCAGGCGGTGGTTTCCTTCAGGCGGGCGCGGCGGGCCGCCCGGTCGGCGGCAACCCCGCGCAGGGCCGACCAACGGTCCACCACCACGGCGGCCAGCAACACCGAACCGCGCACCACGTCATAGATATAGGGCGAGGCGTTCATCAGGTTCAGCCCGTTGTCGATCAGCACCAGGAACACCGCCCCGATCACGGCGCCCACCACGCTGCCCGATCCGCCGGTCAGCTTGGTGCCGCCCAGGATGACGGCGGCGATGACGGTGAACTCCGTGCCGATCCCGATGCCCGATTGCAGGCCCCCGACCCGCGCCAGCAGGATCAGCGCCGCGATCCCGGTGACAAAGCCGCCGATGGCATAGACCGCCACCGTCGTCGACCGGATCGGCAGACCGGTTTCCTGCGCCGACCGTGCATTGTCTCCGATGGCCCGGACATAGACACCGAACCGGGTGCGGGTCATCAGGTAGACCCCCACCACGAAGATCAGGATCAAGATCAGGATCGGCACAGGCAGGCCCAGGATGCGCCCGTTGCCCAGGAACCCCATTTCGCGCGGGACCGGGATGTTTTGCGCCCCCGTCAGGTGGATCGCCATGCCGCGATAGATCGAATAGGTCGCCAGCGTCGTGATCAGGGGGGACATGCGGAACACCACGATCAGCACCCCGTTCAACCCGCCCAGCACCGTCGCGCAGATCATCGCGGCGGCAAAGGCCAGCGGATAGGATCCGGTGTCCAGCATCAGCTGCGCGAACAGGGCCGAGGTAAAGAACAGGATCGCCCCGATCGATATGTCGATGCCCGCGGTCATGATGATATAGGCCATCCCGATCGCCATGATCGCCGTGACCGAGGATTGCACCAGGATCGACTGCCCGTTGGACAGGGTCAGGAACACAGGCGACAACACCGACAACAGCAGCGCCAGCAGGACCGTCGCCACCGCGATAGGCAGCCATTTCTGCCTGGATAGGGTCTGTTTCAGAGCCTCCATGTCAGGCCGCCTTTCCGCCACTCGCCGCAAGCGAGATGATCTTGGCCGGGTCGAAATCCGCCCGGTCGAAACTACCGACGATACGGCCCTTGCGCATGACCAGAATGCGGTGCGCCGTGTTCAAAAGCTCCGGCAGGTCCGAGGACACGATCAACACGCCGGTCCCCCCCTGGGCCAGCGCCTCCACCTGGGCGTGGATGTCGAACTTGGCCCCGATGTCGACGCCCTTGGTGGGTTCGTCCAAAATGACCACCTTGGGGTCCGTCGCCAGCCAGCGGCCCAGCAGAACCTTTTGCTGGTTGCCACCCGACAGGTCCGCGACAGGGTTTTCGATGTGCGGCAACGCCACGTTCATTTCCTCGGCCAGGGCACGGGTACGCGCCCCTTCCCCGCCAAAGCCAAGGCCCCTGATCGCCCGTTTGACGAAACGCATCAATGCTGCGGCCGACAGGTTTTCGCGCACTGGTCGGTTCAGGAACAAGCCGTTGGCGCGCCGATCCTCGGGCACATAGACGACGCCGCGCGCCTTCATCGCCTCGACATTGGCCGCGACCTTTTCGCCGCCGACCCAAACCTCTCCGTCGGTCGGGCGCAGGCCAAAAATCGCTTCGGCCACTTCGGTCCGCCCGGCCCCCATCAGACCGGCAAGGCCCACGACCTCACCGCGTTTCACGTTCAGGTCGATGCCTTCGAAATCCGCCGATGACAGGCCCCGCGCCTCCAGCACGACATCGTCGCCCGGCGGGCCGGGGTCGATGCGGGTCTCGCCGATGGCGCGGCCCACCATCATCGATTCCAGCTCTGCCTGGGTGACATCGGCCAGTTTGCCGGCCCCCACCTGCACCCCGTCACGCAGCGTGATGTAGCTGTCGCAGACGCGGAAGATCTCTTCCATGAAGTGCGAGATGAAGACGATGGCCAGCCCCTGCGCCTTGAGCGTGTCGAGAATATCGAACAGCTTGGCGCGTTCCGGCGCAGTCAGGGACGTCGTCGGCTCGTCCAGGATCAAGACGCGTTTCGCCTGAAGCAGGGCCTTGGCGATCTCCACGATCTGTTGCTTGCCCGCACCCAGGGACGACACCAGCGCGGCGGGGTCGATCTCCATGCCCAGGATGTCCAGCTGCGCCCGCGCGATCCGCGACGCCTCAGGCCAGTTCACCGCCACCGGGTGACCGGGCAGATGCCCGATGCAGATATTCTCGGCCACGGTCAGGGCGCCGAACAGGCTCAGCTCCTGATGCACGGCGGACACGCCGTGGGTGTCGCCGTCGATCTTCTCGACCGCCTGCCCCTCGACCAGGATTTCACCGGACGTAGGTGCCAGCAACCCGCACAGCATGTTCTTGGTCGTCGATTTGCCCGCGCCGTTTTCCCCCACCAGCGCCAGAACCTCGCCGGGCCGCAGGTCGAAAGACAGCCCGTCGACGACAGTCTTGCCGGAAAACGCCTTGGACAGGCCCCGCGCACTCAGAACGGGGGCGCTCAGCACCGGATCACTCATGCCCGCCCCCGCGTGAAATGGGTGGCCAGCCAGGTGCCCACGAAGATCAACACGCCCTGCACGATCAATTGGTCATAGAACGGGATGCCCAGCAGGTTCAGCCCGTTGACCAGAACCGACAGCATCGCGACCCCCAGAAGCGTGCGAAAGATGGACCCGTCGCCCCCCTCCATCGAGGTGCCGCCCAACACGACCGCCCCGATGATGATCAGCAGCAGCGTATCGCCCACGCCCGGAATGGCGTTGCCCAGGTTGGCGATGGAAATGAAGCCCGCGACCCCGCCCAACAGGCCGGACACGAGATAGACGCTCATGGTGATGCGCGGCACGTTCAGGCCCACGAACCGCGCCGCCGCCGGGTTGGACCCGGTCAGGAAGATGTTGCGGCCCCAGGTCGTCAGGCTCAGCACAAGGCCCGCGGCCAGAACGAAGACCAGCGCCACCCAGGTCACGGCAGGCAGGCCCAGCCAGACCCAGAACGAAAAGTCGAGCAGCCAGAACGGCGTGCCCTTGACCGCGACGCCCGAGGACAACACGAATGCCAGCCCGCGCGCGATCAGCCCGGTGGCCATTGTCGTGATGAACGGCGTCAGCCCGCCGTAGCCGATCAGCAACCCGTTGACCGTGCCGACCACGCCGCCCACCGCAACGGCGACGACTGCGCCCAGGGCCACGTTGCCGGTCGCGCCCATCACCAGGCCCGAGACGACAGCGCTCAGGCTGATGATGGTGGCGATCGACAGGTCGATACCGCCTGCCAGAAACACGAAGGTCATGCCGAGCGCGGCGATCAGCACCACGGAATTGGCGGCCAGCATCGCCTCGATGTTGCCCCCGGTCAGGAAAAAGGGCGACAGCACCGAAAAGGCCAGCACCAGAACGACCACGATGGGCACGGCTGGATAGGCCCGCAGCTTGGATTGCAACGTAGACAGCATGACAGGATCCGCAGACACGAACGAGGGCACCCGGCCGGGTGCCCTCATCCCATCGTCTTACTTGGCGCCCCAGATGGACGCCTTGTTCGCCTCGGCACCGGCGGCGTCATAGATGGCGCCCCCGATCACGTTGACGCGCGGGACCTCTTTGCCGGCGATCAGATCGGCGGCCAGGGCCACGGCGGTGCGCCCGGTCTGGTCCAGGTTCATCACGACAAAGGCGTCGGCGGTGCCACCGGTGACGGCGGCATAGCCGTCGCCCGACCCGTTGATGCCGGTCAGAATGACGCGGTCATCGCCTTCACCGCCCAGCTTGCCCATGTCGGTAAGAACCGTCTCGACCGCGGGGAAATGCGTGTCGGTGGCAGCAAAGACGCCGTCGATGTCCGGGTTCGCCTGGAACGCGTTCTGCGTGCCCGACAAGGCGCGCGAGCTGTCCCAGTCGGTCGGCACTTCGATGATCTTGACGTTGTCCAGCTTGGCGATCTCTTCGCGCCAGCCTGCCGAACGGTCGATGCCGTTCTGATCGTTGAGCGCGCCGATCAGCTCGACCAGGACGATTTCGCCTGCGCGATCCTTCAACGCATTGGCCATGTATTCCCCGGCCAAGCGACCATCGATCAGCGAGTCGGGACCGACGAAGGCGGCGACGACCTGGCTGTCGGGCAGGTCACGGTCATAGGCGACGACGGGAATGCCCGCGCGCTTGGCCGCGATCAGGGCGCGTTCGATGGTGTTCTGGTCCACGGCGCAGACCAGGATGGCGTCGACGCCCTGGGTGATCAGCGACTGGATCTGCGCGTTCTGCGCCTGTGCGTCGCCGTCGGCCACGACCTCGATCAGGCCATAGCCCCGGTCGGCGGCCTCGGCCTTGATGGCGTCGTTCACGCCGACACGGCTTTCGAACAACTGGTCCACAGACAGGCCCAGCGTGATGTCCTGGGCCAGCGCGGCACTGGTCATCAGGGCTGCGGCGGCAATACCGGCAAGCAGTTTCTTCATGGTCATTCTCCCTTTGGTCGGTCAGCGGCAGCCCTATGGACAGGCCGTTCCCGCTCCTCCAAATTCACATAAGCAAGTTATTTCCATACTTGCAAGTGCGTGGTCTGACCAAATTTGGTGGGACCAATCAGAAATTCACCCGATCGCCCCCTTTCAATGCCAGCATCTCACGAGCATCTGCCGGCGTCGCGACCTCCAACCCCAGGGCCTCGATCATGGCGCGGGCCTTTTGGACCTGCTCGGCATTGGTCCGCGCCAGGCGTTTCGGCCCTATCCAGAGACTATCTTCCAGTCCCACGCGCACATGACCGCCCAAGGCAACCGACTGCACCGCAATCGAAAGCTGGTTCTTCCCGGCCCCCAGGACCGACCATTGGTAGTCGGAACCGAACAGACGGTCCGCCGTGCGCTTCATGTGAGCGACATCTTCGGGGTGCGCCCCGATGCCGCCAAGGATACCGAAAACCGATTGAACGAAGAAAGGTGGTCTGACCAAACCACGATCTACGAAATGGGCGAGCGTGTAAAGATGCCCGATGTCGTAGCATTCGATCTCGAACCGGGTGCCGCTTTCGGCGCAGGCAGTCAGAATCGCCTCGATGTCCGCAAAGGTGTTGCGGAATATCCGGTCGCGCGACCCTTCCAGATAGGGCCGCTCCCATGGGTGCTGAAACTCCGGGAAGCGGTCGACCATGGGATAGAGCCCGAAATTCATCGTGCCCATGTTAAGCGAGGCCACCTCCGGCGCGTAATGGACCGCCGGTTTCATCCGCTCCTCGACCAACATCGTGGGCGACCCGCCCGTGGTGATGTTGATGACCGCATCGCAGCCTTGCTTGATCACGCCCAGGATCGGGGCAAAGGCCTCGGGGGCCTGATCCGGCGCGCCGGTCACCGGGTCGCGCGCGTGGATGTGAACCAGCGCCGCCCCCGCCTGCGCCGCGCCGATGGCGGCCTCGGCGATCTCGCTGGGCGTGATCGGCAGATGCGGGGACATGGTGGGGGTGTGAATGGCGCCGGTGACGGCACAGGTGATCATGACCTTGCGGGGCATCGTGTCTCCTCCTTCGGGCGAGGCGGGCTTGCCTGCGCCCTGCCCTTCCGCCTTGATGCCCAGCAAAGGGGGCGCACCATGGACATGCAACTGAAAGATTCCCGCGTGATCATCACGGCGGGCGCGGCCGGCATCGGCCGGGAGATCGTGCAGGCCTTCGTCGAAGAGGGCGCGCGCGTCGCCACCTGCGACGTCGATGCCGGGGCGCTGAACGACCTGACGACCGCCCTGCCCCAGGTCTGGGCCCGCCCCTGCGACGTAGCCGACACAGGGGCGGCGGCGGATTTCGTGGCCCGGGCCGTCGCGCATCTGGGCGGGCTGGATACGCTGGTGAACAACGCGGGCATTGCCGGTCCCACCGCCCCGCTGGAGGATATCGATCCCCACGATTGGGCCCGCACGCTGGATGTCTGCCTGACCGGGCAGTTCAACATCACCCGCGCCGCGATCCCCTCGCTGCGCAACAGCAGCAACGCGTCCATCGTCAACATGTCGTCCGCCGCTGGAAAGGTCGGCTTTGCCCGCCGCGCCCCATATGCGGCGGCGAAATGGGGGGTGATCGGGCTGACGAAATCCCTGGCCATCGAACTTGGCCCCGACGGGATACGCGCCAATGCGATCCTGCCCGGCCTTGTCGCCGGTGACCGCCAGCGCCGCGTGATGGAGGCGCGCGCCCAGGCCCGCGGCCTGCCGTTTGCCGAGATCGAGTCCGAAGCGTTCTCCCGCGTGTCGATCAAGGACTACGTGACCGCGCGCCAACTGGCCGATCAGATCCTGTTTCTGGCCAGTCCGCGCGGACGAACCATTTCCGGTCAGGCCATCGCCGTGGATGGCGACACCGGTATGTTGGCATGACATTGCGCCCCTAGGCCGCGCGGCGATCCGGCCCTAGACCGGGGCGGTGCTGCCGCGCACCTGCAACCGGCAGTCCAGAATGGACTGCTCCGGCGACAGGGCCGCGCCTGCGGTCACTGCCGCGACCAGGCGTTCGGCCGCCAACCGGCCCAGGGCCGCGCGCGGCTGATGGATCGTGGTCAGCGGCGGGATGAACCGGTCGGAAAACTCGATGTCGTCAAATCCGATGACCGACACGTCGTCGGGCACCCGCAGGCCCATCCGGTCGCATTCAGAAATGAAGCCGAGCGCGCTTTCGTCCGAGGTGCAGAACACCGCCGTCGGACGCGGGGCCATGGCGGCCCAGTCCCGTGCGGCGCGAGCCCCGCGTTCCATGGTGAAATCGCCGGGCATCAAGTCGCCGGGCCGATGTCCCACGCCCGCCCCCGCCAATGCCGCACGCCAGCCGTCCGCGCGCGCCCGGCTCAGCACGTTGCCACCCGGCCCCCCCAGACAGGCAATGTGGCGATGCCCCAGATCCAAGAGATGCTGCACCGCCATCCGCGCACCGGCCCGGTTGTCGATCCGAACCCCCGGCAGATCGGCCCCCTCGATCCATTCGCAGACCATGATCACCGGAACGTCCCAGCCGCGCACCATCTCGGCCGGCAGACCCCCATCCAACAGCAGCACCCCGTCGCTGCGCCCATCCACGCCAAGCCCCGCAAGGCGCGGCACTTCTACCAGCGAATCAGAAATCTGGACCGTCAGGCCGGCGTCCCCGGCCACATCCTGCACAGCGGCCACGATACGGCTGAAGAACGTATTGGCCAGGTTGGGCGCCAGCAGGGTCACCGCCCGCGCGCGTCGCTGCCGCAGATCCCGCGCAGCGGCATTTGCGCGGTAACCCGTTGCTGCGACTGCCTTCAAGACGCGGGCACGGGTTTCCGCCCCGACACGTTCCGGCATCGACAACGCGCGGCTGACCGTGGCGGTCGAAACCCCCGCCGCCTGCGCCACATCCGCGATCCCTGCCCTACGTCTCATGACCCTCAACTGCCCCCGTTACGAAAGACTTGCCAGACGCTCCAAGCTATGTAAACGATTACATCACTGGCTGAGTCGCGAGGAGGCGGCGCACCGGGATGGGAGGACGACATGAAGACGATCAAGGGCCCGGCCCTGTTCCTGGCACAGTTCGCCGGGGACGAGGCGCCGTTCAATTCCTGGGACAGCATCACGAAATGGGCGGCCGATTGCGGCTATGCGGGTGTGCAGGTGCCCAGCTGGGATGCCCGGCTGTTCGACCTGTCCAAGGCCGCCACGTCCAAGACCTACTGCGACGACTTCAAGGGCCAGGCAGCAGCCAACGGCGTCGAAGTGACCGAACTATCGACCCACCTGCAAGGCCAGCTCGTCGCCGTCCACCCCGCCTATGACACCGCTTTCGACGGCTTTGCCGCCCCCTCGGTTCACGGCGACCCCAAGGCGCGGCAAGCCTGGGCCGTGGATCAGATGATGCAGGCGATTTCCGCGTCTCGGAACCTGGGCATCGCCGAACACGTCACATTCTCCGGGGCGCTGGCCTGGCCCTACGTCTACCCCTGGCCGCAACGCCCCGCCGGTCTGGTCGAGGCCGCCTTCGACGAGCTGGCCAAACGCTGGCGCCCGATCCTGGATCACGCCGAGGAAAATGGCGTCGACATCTGCTATGAAATCCACCCGGGCGAGGATCTGCACGACGGCGTCACCTTCGAGATGTTCCTGGACCGCGTGGACAATCACGCGCGCGCCAACATGCTCTACGATCCGTCGCACTACGTCCTGCAATGCCTGGATTATCTGGACAACATCGACATTTACGCCGACCGCATCAAGATGTTCCACGTCAAGGACGCGGAGTTCAATCCAACCGGGCGACAGGGTGTCTATGGCGGCTATCAGCCCTGGGTGAACCGCGCGGGCCGCTTCCGGTCGCTTGGCGACGGTCAGGTCGATTTCGGGGCCGTCTTTTCCAAGATGGCCGCGAACGACTTCGACGGTTGGGCCGTGGTCGAATGGGAATGCGCTCTCAAACACCCCGAAGACGGGGCCCGCGAAGGGGCCGAATTCGTCCGGCAGCACATCATCCGCGTGACCGATAAGGCCTTCGACGATTTCGCCGATGGCGGGGCCGACGACGCAGGCAACCGCCGCATGCTGGGGTTGGACCGATGAGCGGGCGCATCCGGCTTGGCATGGTCGGCGGCGGAACGGGCGCCTTTATCGGCGCCGTCCACCGCCTCGCCGCCCGAATGGACGACCGCTATGATTTCGTCGCGGGTGCCCTGTCCTCCACCCCCGAACGCGCCCGTGAAAGCGGGGCCGAGCTGGGCCTCGACCCGGCGCGCAGCTATGATGACTTCACCGCCATGGCCAAGCGCGAGGCGCGGCTGAAGGACGGCATTCAGGCCGTCGCCATCGTCACGCCCAACCACATGCACGCCCCCGCCGCGCGCGAGTTCCTGAAACGCGGCATTCACGTCATCTGCGACAAACCCCTGACCGCGACCCTGCCCGAGGCCAAGAAGCTGGCCCGCGCGGTAGAGGACAGCGACGCGCTGTTCATCCTGACCCACAATTACACTGCCTATCCGCTGGTGCGGCAGGCGCGGGCGATGGTGGCCGATGGCACGCTTGGCGAACTCCGCGTGGTGCAGGTGGAATATCCGCAGGACTGGCTGACAACGCCCTTGGAATCCGAGGGCCAGAAACAGGCCGAATGGCGCAACGATCCCGCCAAGACCGGCGCCGGCAACTGCGTCGGCGACATCGGCACCCACGCGCACAACCTGGCCGAGTTCATCACCGGCCAGCGGGTCGAAAGCCTGGCCGCCGACATGCACACCTTCGTCCCCGGTCGCCTGCTGGATGACAACATTCACGTCATGCTGCGGTTCGACGGCGGCGCGCGCGGCATGCTCTGGACGTCGCAGGTGGCGCCGGGCAACGAAAACGGATTGCGTATCCGCGTCTACGGCGAGAATGGCGGCCTCGAATGGGCGCAGGAGAACCCGAACGTCCTGACCCATTCCCCCTATGGCGAACCACCGCGCACCATCACCCGCGCCGGTCCCGGCTTTACCCAGACCACCGGCACCCGCGTCCCCCCCGGCCACCCCGAGGGCTATCTGGAGGGGTTCGGAAATCTCTACAGCGAGGCCGCCGACCTGATCGAGGCCCACGCGCGCGGCGAGACGCCCGAAACCCTGCTGCCGGGGATCGAACAGGGCCTGCGGGGCATGCGATTTGTGGATGCCTGCGTCCGGTCGAACAAGCGCAACGCCGCCTGGGTCACGCTGTGAAACTCACCCTCCGTGCCATCGACCGCAGCTTTGGGGCCGTGCAGGTTCTGCATGGCATCACGCTGGACCTGATGCCGGGCGAGGTTCACGCCTTGATCGGTGAAAACGGGGCCGGCAAGTCGACCACGATGAAGATCATGTCCGGCTACCTCGCCCCCACGGCAGGGCAGGTCCTGCTGGACGATCAGCCGGTGACCTTTGCCGACAGCCAGGACGCCGAGGCGCGGGGCGTGGTGCTGATCCATCAGGAGTTCAACCTGGCCGAGCAATTGACGGTCGAACAGAACATCTTTTTGGGGCACGAGCTGAAAAAGGGTCTGTTCCTGGACAAGCGCGCCATGCGCGACCGCACCCGCGCCCTGCTGGATCGGTTGAATTGTGGCGTTGCGCCGGGTGCGCGGGTGCGCGACATCTCCAACCCCGACAAGCAGATGGTGGAAATCGCCAAGGCGCTCAGCCGGGATGCCCGCGTCCTGATCATGGACGAACCCACCGCCGTTCTGACCGAACGCGAAGCGGAGGTGCTGTTCGAACAGGTCGACCGTCTGCGTCGCGAAGGCGTGGCGATCCTGTTCACCTCTCACAAGCTGGACGAGGTCAAGCGTATCTCGGACCGGGTCACCGTCTTGCGCGACGGCCACGTGGTCGCCCAGACCACGACCGACACCCTGTCCGAAGACGACATGGCCACCGCCATGGTCGGGCGCGACGTGTCGTCCCTTTACCCCGCCCGCACCGCCCCCGTCGGGTCCGAGGTGGTGCTGTCGGTCAAGGGTCTGACCGTGCCGAAGTTTGCCAGGAACGTCGATTTCGACCTGCACAAGGGCGAGATCCTGGGCATCGCCGGGCTGATCGGATCAGGTCGCACCGAAACGATGGAGGGACTGGTCGGCCTCCGCTCCGCTAGCGGTGTGATCACACTGCGCGGACAGCCGGTCACCTTCGACCGCCCCCGCGCCGCCCTGAATGCGGGCGTCGCCTACCTGACCGAGGACCGCAAGGAACGCGGCCTGCTGCTGACCAAGGGCATGCGCGAAAACCTGACGCTGCAAAGCCTGGCGGATTTCACCGGCCTGTTGATCGACGAGGCCGCCGAAGATCGCGCCCTGGATCGCGCGATCACGGACTTCGACATCCGCGCGCCGCACCGCGCCGTCAACGTCGGCAACCTGTCCGGCGGAAATCAGCAAAAGCTGCTGCTGGCGAAAACCATGCTGGCCGAGCCCGAGATCGTCATCATCGACGAACCCACGCGCGGCATCGACATCGGCACCAAACAGCAGATCTACGAATTCATCCACGCGCTTGCCGCAACCGGCAAGAGCATCATCGTCATCTCCTCCGAAATGCAGGAGGTCATCGGTCTGTCCGACCGTGTGATCGTCATGCGAACAGGCTCTGTTGCGGGGGAATTGACCGGAAACGACATCACAGAAGACAGGATCGTCCGCCTCGCGATGGGGTTGGACGGCATCCGGGGGGCCGCATGACCGCGATCGACAAACCGGCGCAATCGCGCCTTTCGCTGGACCTGAAGGTCCTGGGCCCGATCCTGGCGTTGGTGGCGCTGATCATCGTGGGCGCGCTGCTCAATTCCAACTTCCTGAGCGCGGGCAACATCACCAACGTCCTGTCGCGCTCCGCCTTTATCGGCATCATCGCCGTGGGCATGACATTTGTGATCACAAGCGGCGGACTGGACCTGTCCGTCGGCTCGATGGCGGCCTTCATCGCGGGTCTTATGATCCTCGTGATGAACGGCCTGCTGGATAGCATGGGCCCCGGCTGGCCGCTGGTCTTTGTCGGCATGGCCACCGCGCTGGTTGCGGGCGTCTTTGCCGGCGCGGTCAACGGCTTTCTGATCACCACCATGCGGATCGAGGCGTTCATCGTCACGCTGGGCACCATGGGCATCTACCGCAGCCTGGTCACCTGGCTGGCGGACGGCGGCACCCTGTCGCTTGATTTCGGCATGCGCAGCGTGATCCGCCCGATCTATTACGATGGCATCCTGGGCATCAGCTTTCCCATCATCGTTTTCGCCCTGGTCGCCATCACGGGCGAGATCGTGATGCGCCGTGCCGCCTTTGGCCGCCACGCGGCCGCCGTTGGCAGCAACGACCAGGTGGCGCGCTATTCCTCGGTCAACGTCATCCGGGTGCGTATGCTGACCTACGTGTTCCTGGGCATCCTCGTCGGCGTCGCGACCATCATGTATGTGCCGCGCCTCGGCTCCGCCTCGTCGTCCACCGGTGTGTTGTGGGAGCTGGAGGCGATTGCCGCCGTCATCATCGGCGGCACCATGCTCAAGGGTGGCTTCGGCCGGGTCTGGGGCACCGTGATCGGTGTCCTGATCCTAAGCCTCATCGACAACATCCTGAACCTGACCGACGGGGTCAGCCCCTATCTGAACGGGGCCATTCAGGGCGTCATCATCATTCTCGCTGTGATCCTGCAACGGGAGCGAAAGGCCGAGGGCTGAGGAGGGCCCGAGGTTCAACCATAAAGGGAGAGAAACCATGAAACATTTTGCGATCGCGGCCCTGCTTGCCGCAACAACCGCCCTGCCCGCGCTTGCGCAGGACGTCAAAGTCATCGGCGTGTCCATTCCGGCGGCCACCCACGGCTGGGCGGGGGGCATGAACTTCCACGCGCAGCAGGCCGTCAACCGCCTGGAGGAGGTCTATCCCCAGCTCGACTTCGTGCTGGCCACCGCGTCGGACCCCTCCAAGCAGGTGAACGATATCGAGGATATGCTCGCCACGCGCGACATCTCGGCGCTCGTCGTTCTGCCGTTCGAATCCGAGCCGCTGACCGGTCCGGTCAAGGCCGTTTCCGACGCCGGGGCCTGGGTCACCGTGGTCGATCGGGGCCTGGCGATTGCGGGGATCGAGGATCTGTATGTTGCAGGCGACAACCCCGGCTTTGGCCGTGTGTCTGGTGAATACATGGTCAGCAAGATGCCCGACGGCGGCAAGATCGTCGCCCTGCGCGGCATCCCCACCACCATCGACAACGAACGGGTCGAAGGTTTCCAGACCGCCATCGAAGGCTCCGGCATCGAGATCGTGGACATGGAGCACGGCAACTGGAACCGCGACGACAGCTTCACCGTGATGCAGGACTTCCTGTCCAAGCATCCGCAGCTGGACGCGGTCTGGGCGTCCGACGACGACATGGCCATCGGTGTCCTGGCCGCCATCGAGGCTGCGGGTCGCGATGACATCCAGTTCGTCCTGGGCGGTGCCGGCATGAAGGAAATGGTCAAGCGCACGGCGGACGGCGACACGATGGTCCCCGCCAACGTGACCTATCCGCCGTCGATGATCGCCACCGCCATCGAGATGACAGCTGTGGGCATGACCTCGACCGCGCCGGTCGCGGGAACGTTCACCATCGGATCGGTTCTGATCACGCCCGACAACGCGCTTGAATTCTACTATCCCGACAGCCCGTTCTGATCAGCGTTACCGAAGTGGAAAGGCCCGCCTTCTGGCGGGCCTTTTGTTTTTTATCAATTGGTTAGATCAGGTTACCAGCCGGTAACCGGTGATCGGATCACCGTCCCCTGCCCCGGTTACCGGCCGGTAACCGTCACAATTTGCGGATGCGCGGTCCGCGCGCCAATTCCGCCTCAAAGGCCTTTACCGCCGCCTCCAGCCGATCGCGCGGCATCTGGGCAAAATTGGTGTCACTCACCACGCGGAACTCTCCGTCCCGTGCCGTGACCTTCAAGGCGCCGACGCGAAACTCCAGCTTGGCCATCGCTGGACGCGCCGCACCCTGACCCGCACCACGTTTTTCCGCCTCGACGAAACCTTGCAGCAGACGGTTCTGCGCCTGGGCATCCTCTGCCGTGGCCAACCGAGCCCGCAAGGTCTCCACCTCGCCGGGCACCCGCAACGCACGCGCAACAGACACCCCGAGGTCGCGGCCCACCGCCTTCGGAAACCGCAGGTCTGCCCCCAGGATCGACAGCATCCAGACGAACGCCTTGATATAGGACCGCTTGGTCTTGTGCAGCGACGCATAAAGCCGGGCGACCATCGCATCTGGATCGATCTCATCCACCGCCGGGTCCTCTGCCGCGGAAATCGCGACCTGCGCCATCTCGGCAAAGGTCAGATCCTCGCGGACCACGTTCTCCTCGACCATGTCGACATAGCGGGCCAACCGGTCATCAGCACCGCCCTCGACCCGCGCGACAACCATGGCAAACCGATCGTCCCCCGTCTCGTCGTGAAGCTGCCGCAGCGCGGTCAGGCGACGCCATCCCTTCTTGAGCTGGTAGCCGTCACCTTCGGCCCAGACCTCGATCGGTTCGCGTTGACCCCGTGCGCGGATCGAGGCTTTCAACTCCTCCATCTCATCGGAGGCGGCGACAGCCTCCAGGTCCAGCCGATCCCGTGGCAAGGCCTCGGTCCCGATCCGGTCCAGCGGCAGAGACAGCAGGACGTGCCCCGCCTCCTGCGCCTCGCGCCAGGCCTTGGCGTCCTCGGCATTGCGCCTGCGCTGTTCGATCTTGGCTTCGGTCGTCTCGTGCAACGTCTCGGCGGTTTCGCGCACGGCCGCCCCCATGGGACCCGGCCGGCGATCCCGCTTGACCGCGGGCGTATCGATGGGGGCAAAGCCGAACTTGTTCTTGGACGTCATGCCACATCTCCTTTCACCGAGGCGTCAGCCTCCCAGGCGGTCAGCACCGTTTCCTTGAACTCGCCGTAAGCGCGGTCGAAACTCTGGCGCGCACGCTTCCAGGTTTCGCGGGTCATCTGCCGGTAATCCTGCTCGTAGACCGACATCTGGAACCGGCCGGACTGTTCGACCGCGCGCGTCATCTCGACCGGGTGACGGCAAACGTCGGCCCCGAAAACATTGGCGAAGGCATCGGACATCGCGGCATGCAGCGGGTTGGTCGTCTCGTACCGGGTCATCAGCAGACGGATGTCGCGGAAGGTTTTCGGCAAGGTCAGCCCTGCCTCCTCGGCGATGCCGGTGAACCCTTCGGAAATGTCGGCCAGAGCATCGCCCAACTGACCGAGGAACGACGTTGTGGAATCATACTCCCAGTATCCGGGGCCCGACGGGATATAGAGAATGTCCGAGGCGAAGGCGGCGTTCAGCGACTGATAGCCGATGGCGGGCGGGCAATCGAAGATGATGATGTCATACTGATCGTCAGGCAGCTCATCGAGATAGCGGGCCACACAGCCAAAGAACGTCCAGGCCTTGTGCAATGCCCGGTACTGCGCCGAGGCGAACTCGACAAAGGCCGCGTTGGCACAGCTGGGGATGATGTCGATGGTCGGCCAGCAGGTCCGCTGGATGAAGTCCTGAACCCGCTGGGCCCCGATGCTCTGCACGTCGTCGGGCAGCTCGTCGCTGGACGGGTAGGGGCAATCATCGGGATCGTCGTAGGTGGCGGTGATGCGGTCTGCCTCGCGACACAGATCGCGACACATGATCCCCCAGACGGTGTTCCACTCCTTCACCTCGACCAGCCCCATGGAATGGGTCAACGTGGCCTGAGGATCGAAATCGACGCAGAGCACCCGGTAACCATCGAGCGCGGCGGCGTGGGCCAGATGCTGTGCCACCACGGTCTTGCCGACACCGCCCTTGAAGTTGGACACCGCCACCCGCATCGCGCGGCCCTTGGGCCTGTGGGGCAGGAGGGTCTTGCCACGGAAGCGAAGACGGCGGCGCAGCTCGTTGATGTCCTGAAGAGAGAACCAACGCTGCCGGCCGTCCTCCTCGACCGTGCCCTGCGGCAGGGAGGGGTCATCGGCGAGCTTCTTGCGCAGCGTGTCGGCGGGGACGTCGAACATGAACTGACTGATCTCCCAGATGGAGAAGGGCCGCAGCTCCTTCACTTCTCCGGGGGAGAAGGTCGCGCGGCGCACGGCGGCCTGCTGGCTCAGGCTGCGTTCGTTCATGGTCAATAGGTCGGAATGGTCGCGCATGCTGTCCTCTTGCTCTGCCTCTTGTTTTCGGGCTTCCGGTTCGGAATAACGGGAAATCGAGAACTTGGCAAAACCGAAAATCGCGTTCTTGCGCAAAGGTGTCGCTGAAACACGCAGCAGCGATCGGATCGCCCTGTCGAAACAGGCTCTATTTGGTGACACCGGTGGTCGCTTGGGGTGACATGGGGTGTCCCCCTTAACCAATATAACCAGATTCTCTTTGAGATGATCTGGACGAGGTGAAATCCCGTATCTCGGAAACCGTTGACAGAAGACGCGACTTACGACCTTCTGAAGCCGAGGACAGAATCGAACAGACGCACCAGCCACGAAGAGGGCGACGCGATGAAGATGGACACCCTGCGGCTGACCGGGCCGCAAGCGGCTTCGGCCAAGTATGACGTGCTGACCGCGCTCAGCGCAATCGGCCTGCACCGCGGCGGAGGGGCGCAAGCCTCGGTTCTGCGACTGATCCTGTTGATCACCGCGCGATACAATTGGCGCGCGGACGAATTGTGTGTTCCGCAACGGGACATGGCGCGGATGTGGGGTGTGACGGAGCGGACTGTGAAACGCGAAGTCAAAGCCTGGCTGGATGGGCGGTTGGTCATCTGCAAACGCCAGGGCGTGCGGGGCAGGGCAGGGGCCTATCGCCTGGACATGGTCGAGATCTGGCAACAGGCGTCGGATCTGTGGCCCCTGATCGGACCGGACTACGCTGAACGGATGACGCCGCAGCCAGTCGCGACGAATGTGATCACAGCGGATTTTGCCCAGACCAGAGACGAGACAAGACCCGAACCGGGCAGTTGGCGCGCCGTGTCGCGGCGGTTGAAGTTGATCGATGCGGCCATGCATGCCGCCTGGATCGCGCCGCTGCGCCTGACCGTGAATGACGCAGAGCGGGTGGAGCTGACCGCGCCCACGCGCTTTGCGGCGCATTACATCGAAACGCATCTGCGTCGCGTCCTGGACGAGGCCGTAGAAGCAGAGATGGGGCCGGGGCGGCGGATTGTGGTTCGGGCCGAGGGGGCCTGAGCGGGGCTTGACTCGACCCGATGACTTGGGGTTTTACGTTGATTGATCCGTCAATCAACGTAGCAGGCCATGATCCCGAAACCCGAAATCGAACGCCGTAACGCCCTGGTGCAGGCAGCCATTGCCGAGATCGGCGCCGCCGGCACACTGGATGTGACCGTGGCGAAAATCGCGCGGCGGGCAGGAATGTCGCCCGCGCTGGCGCATCATTACTTCGGCTCCAAGGACCGGATGCTGATTGCGTCCATGCGGCATGTGCTGGCCTTGTTCGGCGCCGAGGTGCGCGCGGCATTGGCCGGTGTGACGACCCCCGAAGCGCGGATCGAGGCGATCGTTCGGACCAGTTTCGCGCCCTCGAACTTCCGCCAGGATGTGGTCGCCGCCTGGCTGAATTTCTACGTGCATGCGCAGCGGGACGAAGGGACGCGGAGGCTTTTGCGTCTCTACCAAAGGCGATTGCGGTCGAACCTGTTGGTCGGGCTGCGTGGACGCTGTGCCGATCCCGGCGCCTTGGCAGAGGGGATCGCCGCGATGATCGACGGTCTTTATGTGCGCCAGGCCCTGAGCGGGGCGGATGGCGACAGGGCGGTCGAGCTGGTGATGGACTATGTGAACCGGGGGACGCGATGAACACCGAGACAAGGCCCAATATTCTCATCCTGATGGTCGATCAGCTGAACGGGACGCTGTTTCCCGACGGCCCTGCCGATTTCCTGCATGCGCCGAACCTGAAGGCACTGGCGGCGAAGTCGCGGCGGTTCCGCAATTGCTATACCGCCTCGCCGCTCTGCGCGCCGGGGCGGGCGTCGTTCATGTCGGGCCTGCTGCCGTCGCGCACGCGGGTTTATGACAACGCCGCCGAGTTTTCGTCCGACATTCCGACCTATGCGCATCACCTGCGGCGCGCGGGATATCGCACTTGTCTGTCGGGCAAGATGCATTTCGTCGGTCCCGATCAGCTGCACGGGTTGGAGGAGCGGCTGACCACCGACATCTATCCTGCGGATTTCGGCTGGACGCCGGATTACCGCAAACCCGGCGAGCGGATCGAATGGTGGTATCACAACATGGGCTCGGTCACCGGGGCCGGCGTGGCCGAGATCACCAACCAGATGGAATACGATGACGACGTGGCCCACAAGGCGATGCAGTGGCTCTATGATGCCGCGCGGGGACACGACGCGCGGCCCTGGTGTTTGACCGTCAGTTTTACCCATCCGCATGACCCCTATGTGGCGCGCAAGAAGTTCTGGGATCTGTATGAGGACTGCGACCGGCTGGAGCCGGAGGTGGGCGAGATGGCCTATGACGCCCACGATCCGCATTCCAGGCGCATCCTGGACGCCAACGATCGCGGCAACTTCGAGGTTACCAAGGAAGACGTGCGGCGGTCGCGGCAGGCCTATTTCGCCAACATCTCCTACCTGGATGAGAAGGTGGGCGAGGTGCTGCGGGTTCTGGAGGAGACGCGGCAGGACGCTGTCATCCTGTTTGTCAGCGACCACGGTGACATGCTGGGCGAGCGGGGGCTGTGGTACAAGATGTCCTTCCTGGAGGGATCGGCCCGCGTGCCCATGATGCTCGCCTCGCCGGGCATCGAGCCCGGCCTCGACGAGACCCCGGTGTCGAACATCGACGTCTGCCCGACGCTCTGCGATCTGGCCGGGGTCGACATCGCCGAGGTCGCGCCCTGGACCACGGGCGAAAGCCTGGTGCCGCTGGGGCAGGGGGGACGGCGCGAGACGCCGGTGGCGATGGAATACGCGGCCGAGGGGTCCTATGCGCCGATGGTGGCGCTGGTGTCGGGGCAGTGGAAATACACCCGCTGTTCGCTGGACCCCGAACAGCTGTTCGACCTGGCCGCCGACCCGCATGAGTTGGTGAACCTGGCCGAGGATCCGGCCCATGGGGAGAGGTTGTCTGCGTTGCGCGCCGAGGCGGATCGCCGGTGGGACCTGGAGCGGTTCGACGCCGAGGTCCGCGAGAGCCAGGCGCGGCGGTGGGTTGTCTATGAGGCGTTGCGGCAGGGCGGCTACTACCCCTGGGACTGGCAACCGATGCGCGTCGCCTCGGAACGCTACATGCGCAACCACATGGATCTGAACGTGCTGGAAGAGAACCAGCGTTTTCCGCGCGGGGAGTAGGGGCTTCGCCCCCGGCGCATGCGCGCCTCCCCCGAGTATTTTTGCCGAGAAGAAGCCCCGGACGGGGCAGTAAGGACCGAGATGAACCGACCGAATGCACAGCCCGTGGCCAGTCATTTTGTGGATGGGGCCTATGTCGAGGATACGGCGGGGGCCCCGATCGAGGTGATCTATCCGGCCACGGGCGAGGTGATCGCCACGGTCCATGAAGCGACCGAAGCGGTCATCGAACAGGCGCTGGCCTCGGCTGCGCGGGCGCAGGTCGCCTGGGCCGCGACGGACCCGGCGGAGCGGGGGCGCGTGTTGAAGCGGGCGGCCGGGATGATCCGGGCGCGCAACCGCGAGCTGTCGGTTCTGGAGACGCTGGATACAGGCAAGCCGTTGCAGGAAACGCTTGTGGCCGACGCGGCCTCGGGCGCGGATGCCTTGGAGTATTTCGGCGGGCTGGCCGTGGACGTGACCGGCACGTCGATGCAGTTCGGCGGCGATTGGGCCTATACGATCCGGCGGCCCCTTGGGGTTTGCGTGGGCATCGGGGCCTGGAACTATCCCACGCAGATCGCCTGCTGGAAGGGGGCACCCGCGCTGGCCACCGGCAATGCCATGATCTTCAAGCCGTCTGAGGCGACGCCGCTTTGCGCGCTGAAGGTAGCCGAGATCCTGGTCGAGGCGGGTCTGCCTGCGGGTCTGTTCAACGTGGTGCAGGGCAGGGGGGCCGTGGGCGGTGCCCTGACCGGGGACGCGCGGGTGGCGAAGGTATCGCTGACCGGGTCGGTGCCCACGGGGCGCAAGGTCGCGGGCGCGGCCTCGGGGGCCATGAAGCATGTCACGATGGAACTGGGGGGCAAGTCACCGATCCTGGTGTTTGAAGACGCCGATCTGGAAGATGCGATTTCCGGGGCGATCAACGGCAACTTTTATTCCTCGGGGCAGATCTGTTCCAACGGCACGCGGGTGTTCGTGCATGAGGACATCGCCGAGGCGTTCCTGACCCGTTTGGCCGACCGGTTGGAGGGGGTCGTGATGGGGGACCCTCTGGACGAAGCGGTCAACTATGGGCCGATGACCACCGAGGCGCAGGCCGACATCGTGATGCGCTATCTGCAGGTGGCCCGGACCGAAGGCGCGCGGGTCGTGACCGGCGGCACCCGGCTGGACCGGGAGGGGGCCTGGATCGCGCCCACGGTGCTGGCGGATCTGACGGACGACATGACGGTCGTGCGCGAAGAGGTGTTCGGCCCGGTGATGTCGGTCCTGACCTTCCGCGACGAGGATGAGGTGATCGCGCGGGCCAATGCCACGCAGTTCGGCCTGTCGGCGGGTCTGTTCACGCGCGACATCACGCGGGCGCACCGCGTCGTGGCGCAGTTGATGGCGGGAACCTGCTGGATCAACCAGTACAACCTGACGCCAGCGGGCATGCCGTTCGGCGGGTCCAGGCAGTCGGGCATCGGGCGCGAAAACGCGCGCATGGCGATGGATCACTTCACCGAGGTGCAGACCGTCTATGTCGGCATGTCCAAGGTGGAGGCGGCATTTTGACCGCCGCACGCCTGGCACCGGTTGATGCGGTCAAGTGGATCGCGACCATCGTCCAACTGGTTGGTTATGGACTGACCGGATTGGGAATCGTGCCCTGGAACATCTTTGCCTTCTTCCTGGGCATCGGCCTGTGGTTCGCGGTCGGGGTGATGTGGAACGACCGCGCCATCATGGTGGTCCATGTCGGGGCCTTTCTGTCTCTTCTTCTTGGGTATCTGAACGCATGACCATGGTTGCGGATTACGTCATCGTTGGCGCGGGGTCGGCGGGTTGTGCGCTGGCCTATCGTCTGGTCGAGGCCGGGCATACGGTTCTGGTGGTGGAATACGGTGGCACCGATGCGGGGCCGTTGATCCAGATGCCGGGCGCGCTGTCGTTCCCGATGAACATGGCGCGCTACGACTGGGGCTTCGAGAGCGAGCCGGAGCCGCATCTGGGCGGGCGCGTCCTGGCCACGCCGCGTGGCAAGGTGCTGGGCGGGTCGTCGTCGATCAACGGCATGGTCTATGTGCGCGGCCATGCCCGCGATTTCGACACCTGGGCCGAGATGGGGGCCAGCGGTTGGGGGTACGGCGATGTGCTGCCGTATTTCAAGCGGATGGAGCATTGGCACGCGAACGGTCATGGCGGCGACCCGGATTGGCGCGGCACGGATGGGCCGCTGCATGTGTCGCGGGGCACGCGGGAAAACCCCTTGTATCAGGCGTTCGTCGATGCCGGGCGGCAAGCGGGTTATGAAACCACGGACGATTACAACGGCGAGAAGCAGGAAGGCTTCGGCCCGATGGAGCAGACCGTCTGGAAGGGCCGCCGCTGGTCGGCGGCGAATGCCTACCTGAAGCCCGCGCGGGCCACGCAGCGCTGCGAAGTGGTGCATGGTATGGCGGAGCGGGTTGTTTTCTTCGACGGGCGCGCGACCGGCGTGCAGCTGGCGGGCGGGCAGGTCGTCGAGGCGCGCGCGGAGGTGATCATCGCCGCCAGCTCGATCAACTCGCCCAAGTTGCTGATGCAGTCGGGCATCGGGCCGGGCGCGCATCTGGCAGAGCATGGCATCGACGTGCGGGCCGACCGCGCGGGCGTAGGCCAGAACCTGCAGGACCATCTGGAGATGTATATCCAGATGGCCGCGTCCCAGCCGGTCACGTTGTTCCGGTACTGGAACCTGCTGGGCAAGGCCTATGTGGGCGCGCGCTGGCTGTTCACGCGGACCGGACCGGGGGCGACCAACAATTTCGAAAGCTGTGCGTTCATCCGGTCAAGGGCCGGGGTCGACTATCCGGATATCCAGTATCATTTCCTGCCGCTTGCCGTGCGCTATGACGGACAGGCCGCCGCCGAGGGGCATGGGTTTCAGGCCCATGTCGGGCCGATGCGCTCGGCCTCGCGGGGGGCGGTGACCTTGCGGTCCGGGGACCCGGCGGACAAGCCGCGCATCCTGTTCAACTACATGTCCGACCCGCAGGATTGGGAAGATTTCCGAACATGCATCCGGCTCACGCGGGAGATTTTCGCGCAGGACGCCTTTGCCCCCTTCCGCAAGCATGAGATCCAGCCCGGCGCAGCCGTGCAAACCGATGCGGAGCTGGATGCCGCCATCATGGAACACGTGGAGAGCGCCTATCACCCCTGCGGCACCTGTCGGATGGGTGCGGCGGGTGATCCCGGTGCGGTGGTCGACCCGGAATGCCGCGTGATCGGGGTCGAGGGGCTGCGCGTGGCCGACAGCTCGATCTTTCCGCAGATCACTAACGGCAACCTGAACGGCCCGTCGATCATGGTGGGTGAGAAGGCGGCGGATCATATACTTGGCAAGCGGTTGCCCGGCTGTGACACGGCCCCCTGGATTCACCTCGACTGGCGGACCTCGCAGCGCTAGGCAGGTCGGTCCACGCGGCCCAGACGTTCGGCGATCTCTCGCAGGTGGCGCAGATCTGTACCGCAGCAGCCGCCGACGACGCGGATGGCGGCGCTTTCCCGTGCCATGCCGTGCAGTTGTTGGCCCAGCTCTGCCGGGTTGCCGTCATCCAGTACCGTGGCGTTGTCCAGTTCCTCATGGCTTTGTCGGGAGGCGTTGGCGATGATGCCAGACAGGTCCCGTTGCCAGGCACCGCCGTCCAGACCGCAGGCGATGTGATCCGGGTGGGCACAGTTCACCATGACGGTGACATCGGGCGCGGCCTGTTTCAGGTGTGCCACCGCCGTTGACAGGGGGGTGCCGTCGGCAAGTTTTCCGTCGGTTTCGACCGTATAGGAGATCAGCGCGGGCAGGGTCGCGCGGCTGGCGGCGCGGGCGATGCCGATCGCTTCGGCAGACGATCCCAGGGTATAGGCCGCGACGATGTCCGCCCCGGCGGCGCGGGCGGCGTCGATCTGGGGCCCGTGGTATCGGCCCGCTTCCTCTGCGTCGGCCTGTCCGGCGGCGTATCCGTCGCCCCGGGGACCGATCTGGACGCTTGCGACTGCGGCAACGCCGGGGTTGGCCGCCAATATGTCACGCACCAGCGTGACCGCGTCCCGGGTGACCCGAGGCAGATCCTCCGCCGCATAGCCGACCGCCGCGGCACGGTCGGGATTGGCCATCCAGGTGGGCGTATCGAGGATGACGCCCACGCCGGTGTCGCGACTGATGGTCAGCAAGGCGTCGTAGTAGCCCCGCAGGTGGGTCCGGCCCGCATCGCTGTCGATCATCGGGAATGCGGCGAATTCCGGCAGGTCGTAGCCTTGGTTGAAGATCAGGTCGGTCTCCATGCCGGTCCAGGCCAGCCAGTATCTGTCATCGGTGAGGGGGGAGGGGACGGTCATCTGCAGTCTCCGCTGATCGGGAGGGCCCAGGTTCCCTCGGGGGGCGGGACAGAGACTAACATATTTCAACGGGACAATCACCGTCGTCACATGCGGCGTCAGGACAGAGCATCAGAAGCTGCGATGCCAGGGCAGGGCCGATAGCGCGGAGAAGCGGCGCTGTCCGCCGATGTCGCGGCGGCGGAGTTGTCAGGCGATATTGCCGTGCGAATGGGACGCGTCGCGCTTGCTTACTTTCCAAAGCCAGTGGCCCATTGCGATAACTGCCAGCAAGGCCACCAGAAAACCGCTTGCGTTGCCAAGCATTGTCGCAAGCGTGGTGATCTGGTCAGAGAAGCTGTAGCCAAGACCAATGTAGATCCCGACCCAAAAGACTTCTCCCGCCGCACCCCAGAGGGCGAATTTGACCCAGTTGTACCCTGTGATGCCGCTGACGAGGTTTACATAGGGGCCAAGCGGGGCGACCAGCCAGCAGGACAGGAACACGCTGATCGGGCCTTTTCGATCCATGTAGGATTTGGCACCATCCCGCAGCTTTGCCCGCTTGGGGTTCGCGTCAAGCCAGTCCGAGATACGACGTCCAAATCTTCGCGCAAGAAAATAGCCGGAATTGTCGCCCGCGACTGCGCCGCCATAGGCTGCGGCGACGGTCGTCGTCGTATCAAGATCGCCTGTTGCGGCAAAGCTGCCCCCGGCCAGCATCATCAGCGAAGACGGGATCGGGACGCATAGGCACGACAGGAACGTGACGACAAAAAGGATCAGAACGCCGTAGTCCGTCATGAGATCAAGAATTATCTCAGTCATCGCGATTGGCCCGATGAGCAGCGGTGGCTTCCAGGACCCGCTGCTGCAGGTCAGCGAGTGTCACGCCATTGGCGGCGGCGATGTCCTCGAGCCTGCGTCGGCGGGGCGGATCACCCGGCTCGAAGAACAGGGCTGGGCCAAGGACATCGGGCGGAATGTCATAGGACTGCGCGACATATCGCGGCGTCATCCAGGGGGCGAGCGGTTGATCCTGATGGCGGGGGTCGTTCCAGTAGATCGCCGCGCCGATCGCATTGAACCCGAAATACCCCGCCACGCAGACAAACCCCAGGAATGCCAACAGAGCCGCGCGGTGGTGCGCCCACAGCGATTTGAAACGGAGAAGCATGCGTGAACTCTTCTGTGCCGATGTCCTGCCGGATGTCATAGCGTGTCTGACCGGATCAGGCACTAGCCAGAAGACCGCGTCAGATTGTTGGACCGGACACATGGCAGAGCCGACAGCAGACAAGCGGTCGACAAATCGACCAGGCGTGCAAAAGCGATACGCGTCCGCATCATCCACGGAACAAATGTCCGCCACCACGGCGAGCCGTCGGGATCTGACCGGCATTTCGCATGGCGCCCGCCCTATGCCTCATGGGCGAAAGGGCGGGGCAGTTCGGCAGCAATTCAGGCGCCGCGGACGGCCCCCTCGGCCACGCGGGGGACCAGGGCGCGGACCAGGTCCGACATGTCGATTTCGCCGACGGGTTGTCCGTCCTGCAGGACGCGGTAGGCGCGGTCCGTCTCGCCGCCCGACAGCGCGATCAGGCTTTCCAGCGTGTCGTTCGCATCGACGTCGCCCGCCACCTCGCGCCCGGTGGGCACCTCGTGCATGACTGAGCGGACGCGCAGGACGCGGGCGCGGTTGATGTCGCTGACGAAGTCTTCGATGTAGGGATCGGCCGGGTTCAGCAGGATGTGCTGCGGCTCGCCTTGCTGAACGACGGCACCGTCGTTCAGGATGACCAGATGGTCGGCGATCTTGAGCGCTTCGTCCAGGTCGTGCGTGATGAAGACGATGGTCTTGTGCAGCTCTTTCTGAAGCTCCAGCAGAAGGTCCTGCATGTCTGTGCGGATCAGCGGGTCGAGCGCCGAGAACGCTTCGTCCATCAGCATGATGTCGGAGTTGGAGGTCAGGGCGCGGGCGATGCCGACGCGCTGTTGCATGCCGCCCGACAGTTGGTGCGGATAGCGGTCCTCGAACCCCTCGAGACCCACGCGGGACAGCCATTTGCGGGCCTCCGCCTCGCGGGTGGCCTGGTCGATGTCCTGCACCTCCAGCGGCATGGCAGCGTTGGACAGAACGGTGCGGTGCGGCAGCAGGGCGAATTTCTGGAACACCATCGACATCTTCTTGCGGCGCATTTCGCGCAGCTGTTCGGCGTCGTAGGTGGTCACGTCGATGCCATCGACCTCCACCGCGCCGGCGGTCGGGTCGATGAGCAGGTTGAGGTGCCGGATCAGGGTCGACTTTCCCGACCCGGACAGGCCCATGACCACGGTGATTTCACCGGCGTGCATGTCGACGTTGATGTCCTGCAGGCCTAGCACGTGGTTGTATTCAGCCAACAGCTCGGGCTTGCCCATGCCAGCGCGAACATGGTCCATCATCTTTTTCGACTGCGCGCCGAAGATCTTGTAGAGGCCCTTGATCGCGACCTGCGGGGTGTCTGTACGGGTCCGGGTCATTTCACGCTCCGCGAGACGTCAACGCGGGCCAGTGCCGCCTTGGTGGAACGGTCCAGAAGGACCGCAAGAAGGACGATACAGAAGCCCGCGACCAGGCCCACGCCCAGTTCCAGGTTTCGAATGCCCGCCAGAACCTTGACGCCCAGACCGGGGGCCGAGACCAGCGAGGCGATGACAACCATCGCGAGGCTCATCATGATGGTCTGGTTGATGCCGGCCATGATATTGGGCAGGGCCAGGGGCACCTCCACCTTCCACAACTTCTGCTGTTTGGTCATGCCGAAGGCGTCGGCCGCCTCGATCACGTCCTTGTCCACCAGGCGGATGCCCAGGTCGGTCAGACGGATCACCGGGACCACGGCATAGAGAATGATCGCAATGCCGTAGAGTTTGGATTCCGTTACCGAGAACAGATAGATCAGCGGCACCAGATAGACGAAGGTCGGCAGCGTCTGCAGCATGTCGAGGATCGGGATCATGACCCGTTGCAGCACATTGGACCGGGACATGGCGATGCCGATCGGCACGCCAAGCGCGACGGAAATGATCGTGCAGACAAAGATGATCGACAGGGTGCTCATCGCGTCGTCGTAGAAATTGATGAACGCCATGAACAGAAACGATACGCCCACGAAGACGCTGACACCCACCTTGCGCGAGGCAAACCATGTCAGCGCCACCAGGAGCGGGATCATCACGAACCAGGGCACCGCCTGAAACGCGACCAGCGAGGCGTCGAGCATCCACGACAGCGGCTGCGTGATCGGGTCGAGCACGACCTTCAGCGGGTCCTTGATGGTCAGAAAGCCTTGTTCGACCCCTTCGGTCATATCGCGGGACCGGGGGATCGAGGCGCAGCTTTCGTGCAGCGAGTCGAGCGAGGGGAAGGGTGTTTCCAGCAGGGGCGTTCCGGCGTCAGCCGTACCGGCCGCGTCGCCGCCATTCGCCCGTGCCATCAGTTCGGCCATCGTCATCGGTCCGTCGGTTTTCTCGCCGCACCAATCTCCGAGGCCCAAGGCCTCGAACAGTCCATCGTAGACTGCCATATCGTCATCCCCCGTCTGTGGTCATCGGCCCTGTACCCGGACCTTCGATAGCAGAACGGGCCCCGAAGGGCCCGTTTGCAAGTCTTTTACTGGATCAGAGCCGCAAGCTTTTCGCGCGCGGCGTCCGAAACCCATTCGGACCAGACGTCCGAGTAGCTGGTCAGGAAGTAGACCGCCGCTTCGTCGGCAGAGGCGTTGTTCTCCTCCTGCCAGGCGAGAACCTCACCCATCTGGGCGTTGGTGAACGACACGTTGGTCATCAGGTCTGCGATCTGCGGCAGACGATCCTGGAAGTCGGTGGTCACGACGGTCTTGACCGGACCGACCGGGTACGAGCTGACGCCGGTTTCTTCGCAGTCCACGTCCGCGTTGCAGAGGTGGATTTCCTCGTTGTACGGGCCGAGGTCGACGGACACCATCTCGTACTTGCCCAGAACCGACGTCGGGGCCCAGTAGTAGCCCAGCCACGGCTCCTTGTTTTCGAAGGCGGCAGCGATGGAGGTTGCCATCGTCTCGCCGGAGCCGTGCTGGAACACCTCGAAGCCGTTGCCTTCCAGGTCCAGCGCCGTCGCCAGCGAGCGGTTCACGTTCTTGCAGCCCCAGCCCTCGGGGCACTGGTGGAACCGGCCGTCGACCAGTTCGGGGTTGGCCAGCAGCCCCTCGACCGTTGCCAGTTCAGGATGCTCGTCGACGATGTATTTCGGAATCCACCAGCCTTCGATGCCGCCGTCCGACAGAACGTCGGTCAGCGTCTGGATGGTGCCGGCGTCCGACAGTTCCTGATAGGCGGGGGTGCCGTTGATCCACAACTCGGTCACGATGTCGGGCTTGCCGGTTTCGGACACGGACACCAGCGAAGGCGTGGTCGACGACGGGATCTTGGTCACGTCACAGCCATAGCCCTGTTCCATCAGGAACGAAGACACGGATGTCACGATGGCCGAAGAGGCCCAGTTCATTTCGGTGATCGATACCTCGCCGCAGGCGGCGTGGGCATCGGCCATCGCCATGCCGCCGGTGGCGGCAAAGGGGATGGCAAGTGCGAGGGTACGTAGGTTCGTTTTCATTGGATCGTCTCTCCCTGTATTTTTATGGACGTCGCTGTTGGACTTCTTACTGGGCTGCGCCGGGAAATGCGAGCGGAATGCCGTAAATGGCCTGTAACTTGCTGTTTTCCCAATTTGTGCCCTAGCGTCAACCGGATGCCGTGACCCTACAATTACGAAAGAATCGTGGGCGAGTAGTCTGTTTGCGACATATTGCATCACAGCCCGTCGAGTGATCCCGCCTCGTCCCCCGCGATCAGGGCAAGCGCCCGCAGCAGCGCCGACTGGTCTTCGGGAGATAGCTTGGCTGTGAAATGCGCCTGGTTCTCCGCCACGTCCGGCCAAAGTCGCGACAGGATCGTCTGCCCCGTCTCGGTCAGGGACAGAATGCGGGCGCGTCCGTCCGCGGGGCCCGTGTCGCGCGCAATCAGGTCGGCGCGTTCCAGTCCCGTCACCAGCCGAGACGTCGCAGGCCGCGTGATGCCCAGGTGTCCGGCCAGCGCAGAGGGGGTTGCGACCCCCTCCCATCCGACGGCGGTCAGGGCGCACCATTGCAGGCGCGTCAGACCGGCGGGGGCAAGCACGGTTTCCAACCGGGCCTGCATCAGCCGCGCGGCGCGCGTCAGGCGAAAGCCGAGGCGGTCGTGCAGGCGGTAGGGGTCATCGGACATGGTGCGCGGTCTTGGACAGGGGCGATTGACAGAATGATTACCGCTGGTAACTACATCGGGCAAGCCTGCCCCGAGGATTCCATGACCAAGCGTTTCTTTTCCACGGCGGATCGTCCGCTGCACCTGGGCCCCTATCCGTCGGAGCGGCTGGCCCGGCAGGCGATGCTGCCGGATCTGACGCGGGTCCCCGTGGCGGCGGCCTTGCGGTTCGACCGGCCCGCCGATCCCCGGTCGATCGTGAACGCGATGCGCGAACATCAGGCGATGCTGGATGCGATCCGGGACGGACTGGTCAACGGGATTGTGGCCGAGGCCCCGACCGATCCGCAGGCCCGCGCCGACCACCTGAAGGCCTTTGGCTATTTCGCGGACGCCGCCGCCGTGGGCATCTGCCGCCTGCCGGACGCGGCGCTGCTGCCGCAGTCCCATGCCAACCCGGATGTGGCCCGCCTGGCCCAGGACCTGAAGACCCGGCAGACCAAGACATTCGCTTCGGGCATCGATGTCATCATGGCCGACCTGAAGGAGTCGATGGAGGCGCCGCCGTCGGGCATCGGGGGGCACACACACGCCTTGGTCTTTCTGTATGAGAATCCGCGCGACCCGGCACCGGGCGAGGTCGGCTGCGACTGGATCGGGGCCGCGCAGGCCCATCGGGCCGGATTGCTGGCCGCCGAGACGGCGGTGGTTCTGGCGAATTACCTGCGCGTTCTGGGCCATGATGCGCGGGGCCATACGGTCAGCAGTTCGGACGTCGACCTTGGCCGACTGGCGGTCGCGGCGGGGCTTGCCACGGTGGAAGACGGCGCGCTGACCCATCCCTATATCGGAACACGCTTTGGCCTGGCCGCCGTGACCACGACCTTCGATATGGCCTGCGATCTGCCGTTGCGGCCCCTGCCGGACCAACCGCGCGAGGCGTTCGGGTTAAGCTGGCGGTTGGGGCGCGGGACGCAGAAATCGGCGGGCAATGCGCAGCCCTACAGGGGGCGCCGGTTCGTCGACGGGGCCCACCCGTTCGAGCGGCTGAAGCGCGTCGACAGCCCGACCACCTATATCGACGCGCCCAATGTCGCCCGCGTCCCCAAACGTGCCGACCTGTTCGCGCGGGTGCAATTCGGGGACATGGGCAAACCGGTGCAGGACGCCGCCAAGGGCGGACACTACGTCCGCAAGGCCGCGCCCTCGATGGCGCAGCGCCGGGCCCTGGGCGCCTTCGTCCTGCTTCAGGACGGAGAGCCCGCGCCAGAGCGGGTGCCGATGGACCCGCAGGCCGCCGCCGATCTGGTCAAGGCGACGTCCTATTGGCTGGGCGCCGATGCCGTCGGCATCAGCGCCTGCCCCGAGTGGTCCTGGTACAGCCACGACGCCCGCGGCGAGGTCATCGACCCGCCCCACGACCAGGCGATTTCGATGATCGTGGATCAGGGTTATGAGACGATGGAAGGATCGTCCGGCGATGACTGGATCGCCGTGGCGCAATCCATGCGCGCCTATCTGCGGTTTTCACTGATCGGCGGGGTGGTGGCCCGGCAGATCCGCAACCTGGGTTATTCCGCCAAGGCGCACACCGTCATGGACGGAGAGGTGTTGCAGCCGCCGCTTCTGCTGCTGTCGGGGCTGGGCGAGGTCAGCCGGATCGGCGAGGTCATCCTGAACCCCTATCTTGGTCCGCGCCTGAAGTCGGGGGCGGTGACGACCGACCTGCCGATGGCACATGACAAACCCATCGACTTTGGCCTGCAACGGTTCTGCGAGGCCTGCAACAAATGCGCGCGGGAATGTCCCTCCGGCGCGATCACCGCCGGGCCGAAGCTGATGTTCAACGGCTACGAGATCTGGAAGAGCGACAGCCAGAAGTGCGCCACCTACCGGATCACCACGCCGGGCGGCGCGATGTGCGGACGCTGCATGAAGACCTGTCCCTGGAACCTGGAGGGGATCTTTGCCGAGGCCCCGTTCCGCTGGGCCGCGATGAACGTGCCGCAGCTGGCCCCGGCGCTGGCCCGGCTGGACGACGCCGTTGGCAACGGGTCGCTGAACCCGGTCAAGAAATGGTGGTGGGACCTGGAGATAGAGGAGGACGGCGGCTATCGTCCCACGCGCAAACCGGTGAACGCCCGGTCGCTGCAGCGCGACCTGAACCTGCGCTACGAGGATCAGACGCTTGCGGTCTATCCCGCCCCTCTGGCCCCGCATCCCTGGCCTTATCCGCACCCGATGGACCGCGAGGCGGGGATCGAAGCCTATCAGGCGATGATCACCGCCGAGGAGTATCGCGACCGTCTGGCGCGCGGCGATGACAGCCACCTGCACCGCTATACGGCGGCGGGTGAAAGCCCGGTGATCCAGGTGCGCGTCGCCAAGGTAGAGGCGATGGCCGAGGGGGTGACGAAATACGAATTCGCGGCGCTGGACGGGTCCGACCTGCCGCCCTGGCAGGCGGGGGCGCATCTGGACATCGTCGTGGCACCCGAGTTCCTGCGGCAATATTCCATGTCCGGCGACCCTGCAGATCGCAGCCGTTACCAGATCGGTGTCCTGCGCGAAGATGCGGGCCGGGGCGGATCGAAGCTGTTGCACCGGATCTTTGCCGAGGGGCGGCGGGTTTTCGTGTCGCGCCCGATCAACCATTTCCCGCTGGACCCCACAGCCACACGATCGGTTCTGATGGGGGGCGGTATCGGGATCACGCCGATGATCGCCATGGCGCATGAGCTGCATGCGGCGGGGCGCGATTTCGTGCTGCATTACTCGGGCCGGTCGCGGGCGACGATGGGCTATCTGCCTGACCTGGCCGCGATGCCCTGGGCCGGGCGCGTTCAGTTGCACATCAGCGACGAGGGCAGCCGTCTGGATCTGGACCGTGCCTTTGACGGCGCGCAGCCCGGCTGGCACGTCTACACCTGCGGGGCAGAGCGATACATGACCGCCGTTCTGGAGGCCGCCGCCCGCGCGGGCATCCCGGAGGACGCGCGGCATCTGGAGTATTTCTCGGTGCCCGATCTGCCCGACTATGAAAACCGCCCCTTCCGCCTGAAGCTGGCCCGGTCGGGCCGCGTGCTGGAGGTGCCCGCCGACCGGGCGGCGACCGATGTGCTGGCAGAGGCCGGGGTGTCGGTGGATGTGAAATGCAGCGACGGGATCTGCGGCGTCTGCAAATGCACCGTCCTTTCGGGCGCGGTCGAGCATCGCGATTTCGTCCTGTCCAGGGCACAGCGGCAGGACACCATGATCCTGTGCCAATCCCGCGCCTCGGCACCGGGCGCAGAGATCGAGATCGACCTGTGATGCGCCCGCATCACCTGCTCAGTACAGGTACCCCCCGCAGCCGGTCACGCGCGAAATCAAGGAAGCAGCGCAGTTTGGCGGTGACGCGGCGCCCCTCCTGGTGGACCAGATGCACCGGCAGCAGTTCGGGTTCGAACGGTTCCAGCACGGTTTGCAGGCTTCCGGACTGCAGGTTGGGACCGATCTGATAGGACAGAACCCGCGTCAGCCCCCAACCCGCCTGCGCAAGTGCCAGCCCCGCACCCACGTTGGACACGCGTAGCCGCGGCTTCAAGCGGACAACCTGATCGCGGTCCTTGCCGAACCGCCATTCGGTATTGGGGCTGATCCCTGAAACAGAGATGATCTTGTGGGACTGCAGGTCCTGAGGCGTCTTTGGCACGCCGTTGGCCTTCAGGTATGCGGGCGAGGCACAGACGACGCGGCGCACATATCCGATCCGCACCGCCATCAACCCCGTGGGCGGCAGGTCCCCGATGCGCACCGCGACGTCGATCCCTTCTTCGACAAGATTCACGACCCGGTCGACCGTCAACAGGTCCGCCGAAACATCCGGGTAGGTGTCCAGAAAGTCGGCCAGGACGGGGGCCACGTGGATACGCCCGAATTCGACCGGGGCCGTGATCCGCAACAGCCCGGTCGGCCGCGCCGCGCCCCCCGAGGCCAGATCGTCCGCCGCCTGCAGATCGGCGAGAATGCTGCGCACTTCTTCCAGGTAGGTCTGCCCGACATCGGTCAGCCGCACGACCCGCGTGGTGCGGGTGAACAGGCGGGCCCCCAGCCGTTCCTCCAGCTCGTTGATGCCGCGCGTGACCGACGGCGCGCTGAGCCCCGTGGCCCGCCCGCCCGCTGCAAAGCTGCCTGCTTCGGCGACGGCGGTGAAGACCTCCAACAGTTGAATCCGGTCCATGGTGGTGGGCCTATTATTTTGCCATGCAAAAGAGTGACTTTCGAAATGGCGTTATTCTTTCGAGATGGCAAGTGAATTACCTAGGGTCCAACGCAGACAAAAGGACCACAGCCCATGACAGCCGAAGCCCCCCGTCCCCCACTTCCGCCCTTCTCCGAGGCGACGGCCCGCGAAAAGGTGCGCCTTGCCGAAGATGGTTGGAACGGGCGCAACCCCGAGAAAGTCGCGCTGGCCTATACGCCCGACAGCAAGTGGCGCAACCGCGCCGAGTTTCCGCAGGGCCGCAAGGAGATCGCCGAATTCCTGACCCGCAAGTGGAACAAGGAACTGGACTATCGCCTGATCAAGGAACTCTGGGCCTATACCGGCAACCGCATCGCCGTGCGCTATGCCTATGAATACCACGACGACAGCGGCAACTGGTTCCGTGCCTATGGCAACGAGAACTGGGAATTTGACGAAAACGGCCTGATGGCCAACCGCCACGCCTCTATCAACGAGGCGCCCATCGCCGAAGCGGACCGCAAGTTTCACTGGCCCCTTGGCCGCCGCCCCGACGATCACCCCGGCCTGAGCGATCTCGGCCTCTGACCTTCCTCCTCCTCTCCTGTCTGGACATCTGAAATGACCACTCCGATCAAACTCTACCGCAATCCGAAATCCGGCCACTGTCACCGTGTCGAGCTGATGCTGGCCTTTCTGGGCCTGCCCTACGAGACCATCGACCTCGACATGGCCAACGGCGCGCACAAGGCGCCGGAGTACCTGAAGATCAGCCCCTTTGGCCTGGTCCCTGCGATTGACGACGGCGGCTATACCCTGGCCGACAGCAACGCGATCCTGACCTACCTGGTGCAGGCCTACGCCAAGGACTCCGGTTGGATGCCCGAGGATGCAAAAGACGCCGCCGAAGTGCAGCGTTGGCTGACCGTGGCCGCCGACAACATCTATGCCGGGCCCTGTGCCGCGCGTCTGGTCAAGGTGTTCGGCACCGGCCACGATCACGCCGCAGCCGTGGCCAAGGCACATGATCTGTTCAAAGTGATGGAGGCGCATCTGGCGGGCCGCGACTGGCTGGCCACCGAGACGATCACCATCGCGGATGTCGCGGGCTACAGCTATATCGCCCACGCCCCCGAGGGCGGCGTCGATCTGGCACCCTATCCGAATGTCCGCGCCTGGCTGGCACGGGTCGAGGCGCAGCCGAACTTCGTTGCCATGGCCGCCTCTCCGATCCCGGAACTGGCCTGAGCCATCACGCGCCGGGGCCTGGACCCCGGCGCGTCCTTTCAAGGAGCCCCACCATGTCCGCTACCGACCTCATCAATCCCTTCCACGAAGGGGAACGCGCCGCGCAGGACCGCGCAGGCGTCGGCAATGTGGCCGAATGGGCGGGTGGGTTCATCCGTGATTACCTGCCCGAACAGCATCGCGCCTTTCACACCTCGCTGCCATTTCTGGTGGTGTCCGGTGGCGACGCTGCGGGCCGCACCTGGATCACGCTGGTCGAAGGGCCGGACGGCTACGCGACCTCGCCCGATCCGCGCCGCGTTCAGCTTGACGCGCAACTGGGTCCGGATGACCCGCTTGCCCTGGCCTTTGCAGGCGGCACCGATATCGGTGTGCTGGGCATCGAGCTGGCCACCCGCCGCCGCAATCGGTTCAGCGGTCATGTCAGATCCGCAGGCGCGGGCTATGCCATCGACATCCGGCAGACCTTTGGCAATTGCCCCCAGTACATCCATGAACGCGCCTGGACGCGGGTCGACACGGTGCCGGGCACCGCCGCGCAGTCCGCCGCGCTGACCGCCGATCAAACCGCGCGCATCACCGCCGCCGACACTATGTTCATAGGCTCGGGCCACCAGGGCGAGGCGGGCGCGGCGTCCAACGGCTATGACGCGTCGCACCGAGGTGGCGCGCCCGGGTTCGTGTGCGTGGTGGACGCCACGCATCTGCAGATCCCCGATTACGCCGGGAACAACTTTTTCAACACCATCGGCAACCTGGTGTCCGACCCGCACATCGGCCTGTTGTTCATCGACTTCGAGACGGGCGGCCTGTTGCATGTCTCGGGTAGGGCTACCATTGATTGGGATCCGAAAGGGGCCCACGATGACGACGCCTGGCGCATGATCAACGTGGAGATCGACGCGGTTGTGGACCGGCCTTCCGCCGTCTCGCTTCGCTGGGCCAAGCAGGACCACCTGTCGCGGCGGCTGAAGCTGGCCAAGCGCGTACAGGAAAGCGCCGACATCACCTCGTTCTATTTCGTACCCGCCGATGGCCGTCCGCTGGAGCCGTTCGAGGCCGGTCAACACCTGCCCATCGAGGTGCAGATCCCCGGTCAGAAAGGCACCACCAAGCGCAGCTATTCCCTGTCCGGCCCGCCAGAGGACCGGCGGTTCTACCGCATCAGCGTCAAGCGCGAGGACAAGGGGCTGGTGTCCCGTTTCCTGCACGATCATCTGCGCGAAGGCAGCCTGATCGAGGCGCAGGCCCCCTCGGGCGATTTCGTGATACCTTGCTCGAACTGCCCGCTCGTTCTGGTCAGCGCGGGCGTGGGCCTGACGCCGATGCTGTCGATGCTCCATGCCTCTGCCGATCACGAACGGCCGGTGTGGTATGTCCATGGCACCCGCAGCGGTGGCGACCATGCGTTGCGCCGCGAAGTGGCCGGGCTGGTATCCGCCAACCCCCGCGCCGCGCAGCACATCGCCTACAGCCGCCCCAAGGACGACGACATTCGGGGCCGCCACTACCATTCCGAAGGTCGGATCACGGCGGACACCCTTTTGGGCCTGCAGGCCGGATCGCAGGCCCACTACATGCTTTGCGGTCCTGCCGCCTTTCTGGCCGATATCCGGAACGGCCTGGAGGCCAGGGGCGTCGCCCCGGAGCAGATCCATTTCGAAACGTTTGGGCCGACCGGATGACAGAGACCGCCAAACAGACCGGGGTCGAAGCGACCGTCGCGCATCTGCGTGAAACAATCGCTGACAGGGATGCGGAAATTGCGCGCCTGAAAGCGGAACTTGCCGAGGCGCAAAAGCAGATCCCCTGGGTCAGCGATGCCTGCGGCGACGATTTGTGGGACCTGTAGGCGGGTTGCGCGGCGTGGTCGGTCTTGTCCGGGGGATCAAGGGTGCCGCGCGACCGTGTGATCCGGCGGATCACCAACCGGGAAACAGCAGAAACGCCGTGCAATAGCCTGATCCGCCCGGCGACAACGACGCCGGGCGGATCGTCGTGTTCGGGCCTCAGCTCGGCGCGGCCAGAGGTGCCTGTTTGGTGCGGATCACCGGCAAGGTCGGAGCCATTTCGGCGTTGCGCGCGATCCAGATCTCCTCGTCGGTGTCCTCCAGATCCATGTCTTCCTGAATGGCCGATACCGGGCACAGCGGTGCACAAGCGCCGCAGTCGATGCAGGCCGCCGGGTCAATATAGAGCCGGTCCTCGGCCCCGTGGAAACAGGCCACGGGGCAGACCTCGACACAGTCCGTATAGCGGCAGCCGGTGCAGTTGGAATTGACGACAAATGCCATAGCGGTTTTCTCCTTCTTCAGCCGAGGCTGATTTTCTGAACCTCGACGAGGTTGTCGGAATAGGTCGGTGCCCGCCCCAGATCGGCGGAGCGCGACGCGCTGATCGCATTCACCGAAGATCCTTTGCGCGCATCATTGGCCCAGTGGCCCAGATAGCTGACCACGACGCCGGCGATCGTGTCGTCTGACACCATCGCATCGCCGTCGAACCGGCCCCGGTCGTTGAAGACCGACACGGCGTCGCCTTCTGCGATGCCCCGCGCCTCGGCGTCTTTCGGATGGATGATGACCACCGGCAGACCCTCGCGGC
>NZ_CP081160.1 GCF_025141175.1 Jannaschia sp. M317
GAACGCGGTCGTGGGGCCGCATCGCAGGTGCAGAACTTCCATTTCATCAACGGGTTCTCGGGCACGGGTTGCAACAGGCCCCCGCCATGGGGCGCGGCCTGGCCGAGGTGCTGACCGATGGCGGCTATCGCACGCTGGATCTCTCGCCGCTGGGCTATGACCGGTTGCTGAGCGGGGATGCCCTGCGCGAACGGGCGGTGATCTGAGGCGGGCGGGCAGGGGGCTCTGCCCCCGCCTTCGGCCCCCGCGGTATTTATGGCCAGAGGAAGAGGGGGCGCGTTAACCTTAATGTGCCGTGAACGGCGATACGCGGTTGATGCGGATCAAGGTTCGGCGCAGGAGAGGGGCCTAACCTGGTCCCAAGATGAAACCGGAGACACCGATGCGCGCCCTTTTCCTTTTCCCGTTGCTGGCCGCTTGCGTAAGCGAGGGGGTGCCGACCGAGGCCGATATCGGGGCCGCGCGGGGGCAGGCCCTGTTCGCCGAGAATTGCGTCGCCTGTCATGGGTCGGATGCGACGGGGGGCGTGGGCCCGGATCTGACGCAGTTGTCGGCGCGCAATGGCGGGGTGTTCCCGCAGGTGCCGGTGCTGGCCACCATCGACGGGCTGTCGCGCCACGGCGATGCGGCGGCCGTGATGCCGGAGTTCGGCGCCGGCAACCTGGGCGATGCGGTCATCGTGGAGCTGGACGACGGCACCGCGACCCCCGTGCCCGCCGATCTGCTGGCGTTGTCGGCCTATCTGCGCAGCGTTCAGCGCTAGGCGGGATCAGACTTTTGCAAAAGTCTGACTAAAATCCTTCGAAGGATTTTACCCCGCCACCGGCCTATACATTCGCGGCGAAGGCGCGTAGCTGCGCCCCTTGGCCGCCGTCCGGGCGGATTGAGGACCGAAGATGAAGAAGACACTCGCCGATGCATTGGCCGCCAAAGGCTATGACACGCTGACCCCCGTGCAACAGGCCGTGCTGGCCCCTGAGCTGGACGGCGTCGACATGCTGGTGTCGGCACAGACCGGATCGGGCAAGACCCTGGGCTTTGGCCTGGCGATCGCGCCGACGATTCTGGGCGTGGCCGATACGTTCGAGCCCGCCGAAGCACCGCTGGCCCTGATCATTGCCCCCACACGCGAACTGGCGTTGCAGGTCAAGCGAGAGCTGTCGTGGCTGTATGAAAACGCGGGCGCGGTCATCGCCTCGACCGTGGGCGGCATGGACATGCGCGACGAACGCCGCGCCCTGGCGCGCGGGGCCCATGTGGTCGTCGCCACGCCGGGCCGTCTGCGCGACCATGTTCAGCGCGGGTCGATGGACCTGTCGGCGATCCGCGCCGTGGTCCTGGACGAGGCCGACGAGATGCTGGACCTGGGCTTCCGCGAGGATCTGGAATTCATTCTGGGCGAATGCCCCGAGGCGCGCCAGACGCTGCTGTTCTCGGCCACGGTGCCCGCCGCCATCGCCAAGCTGGCCCAAAGCTATCAGCAGGACGCCGTCCGCGTGGCCACCGTCGCCAAGGAGGCGCAGCACGCCGACATCGAGTATCAGGCGCTGAACGTCTCGCCCCGCGATGCGGAAAACGCGATCATCAACGTGCTGCGGTTCCACGAGGCGCCCAACGCCATCGTCTTCTGCAACACCCGCGCGATGGTGAACCGGCTGACCACGCGGCTGTCGAACCGGGGCTTTCCGGTCGTGGCCCTGTCCGGAGAGCTGACGCAGTCCGAGCGGACCAACGCGCTTCAGGCGATGCGGGACGGGCGGGCGCGGGTCTGCGTGGCCACGGATGTGGCGGCGCGGGGCATCGACCTGCCGAACCTGGACCTGGTCGTGCATGCCGAACTGCCCACCGGGTCGGACACCCTGCTGCACCGCTCGGGCCGCACCGGGCGCGCGGGGCGCAAGGGCGTGTCCGTCCTGATCGTGCCGCCTGCCGCCTACAAGAAGGCGCAGCGGTTGCTGGGCTGGGCCAAGTTGTCCGCCACCTGGGCGCCCGCGCCTTCGGCCGATGCGGTGCAGGAAAAGGACCGGGAACGGATGCTGGCCGATCCGGCCTGGTTCGAAGAGGTGACGGAAACCGAAAGCCCGATGGTCAACGAGCTGGGCGCGGTTCTCGCCCGAGCAGCTGGCCGCCGCCTATCTGCGCCTGCGCGCCGAAAAGGCCACCGCCCCCGAGGATCTGTCCGATCCGTCAGATGCCGCGCCGAAACCCCGCGAGGCCTTTGGCCCGTCGCGTTGGTTCGAGGTGTCTGCCGGGCGTGACCGCGACCTGGAACCGCGCCGCCTGCTGCGATGCTGTGCAAGGCCGGCGACGTGACCGCGACGACATCGGCGCGATCCGCATCCGCGACACCGCGTCCTTTGTTCAGATCAAGGAAGGCAGCGCCGACGCCTTTCTGGCCGCCGTGGGCGACAGTTTCGAGGATGTCTGACGCTGAAACCTGCGGACGGACCGCCCGCCGATGACCGGGGGCCGCGCAAGTTCGGGGCCAAGCCGGGTGGCGGCAAGTTCGCTGGCAAGCCGCGGGGCCGCGGGACGACGACGCCGCGCCCCGCTTCCAGAAGCCGAAGGGGCCCAAGCCTGCCTCCAGGCCGCGGGAAAACCTGACCGAGACGACCGACGGGGCGGTGACCGAGCGCAAGCCGCGTCACACCAAACCCGGGGCCCGGCAAGCCCAAGTATGCGGGCAAGCCCAAGGGGCCAAAGCCGCCGGTCGGACGCTCCGACAGCAAGAAGAACAAGGCCCGCGCCGCCCGAAAGGATCGCGATTGATCCGCGCGCGGGGGCTGGACTGACGCAGAGGGGTTGCTATGCCGGGCGAAACATCGCCCGGAAGGACGCCGCCCCATGAAGATCAACGCAGTTCGGCCTGTGCTATTCGCCCAACCTGGGCGACGGGATCATCGCGGAGTGTCTGGGCCACGCCCTGCGCGTGCGCGCGCCGGGTGCCGAGGTCCGCCACATCGACCTGTCCGGGCGGCAGGACTTTGGCCAGGTCACGATCGCCAACCGCGAATTGCTGCTCAAGGTGCTGGACCGGCTGCCCCTGCCTGTGCGGCAGGCCCTGGCGGGGTGGAAATTGACGCGCCTGATCGATGGCGTCGAGGCGCAGTGGCGGGACGCGGCGCGCTGTGACCTGGCGGTGATCGGCGGCGGACAGATCCTGTCGGATGCCAATCTGAACTTTCCCATCAAGGTGGGCCGTGCGGCGCGCCTGCTGGCCCAGGCGGGGACCCCCACGGCGGTCTATGCGGTCGGCGTGTCGCGCAACTGGACCCCAAAGGGCACCGCCTGGTTCCGGGAGGTGCTGGGCACCAACCTGCAACTGGTGGCCCCGCGCGACGGCAATTCGGCGGGCGGCCTGGTCGGCGCAGATGCAGGGCGGGCCCGCGCCCGTCGTGGTGCCCGATCCGGGGCTGCTGGCTGCCGATTGCTATGGTCCGGTCGAGGCGGCGCCGGGGCTGGTTGGTCTGTGTGTCACCGACTTTGGCATTCTGGGGCACCACGCCGATTCCGTCGTGGCCGGGCAGGGTGGCGGGCCCGCGTTCTATGCGGGCATTGCGCGGGCGCTGATTGCGGGGGGATGCCGGGTGCGGCTGTTCACCAACGGGGCCGCCGAGGACCGCGCCCTGCGCGACCTGGTTGCGGCCGACCTTGCCGAAGAAATCGCCGCCGGGCGTGCCGAGGGTCCCGCCGACCCGCAACGCCCCGCCGGTCTGGCGGCACAGGTGGCGGAGTGTGCGACCGTGATCGCGCACCGGCTGCACGCCTGCATCATCGCCTACAGCTATCGCCGGCCTGTCGTGGGCTTGGGCTGGGACAGCAAGCTGGAGTCGTTCTTTGCCGCCGTCGGACAGCCCGAGGCCTTTGTCGGCTCTGCCAGCGTCACGCCCGAGGGGATCGCTTCGCTGGCTTTGGCTGTCGCGGAACGGGGCATCGACCCGCAGGCCCATGCCGTCCACACCCAGGCCGCCTGGGCCGGGATCGACCGGCTGCTGGCCTGCGCTACCGCACCCGCCGCAAGGTGAACCGATAGCTGGCGACATCGCCCTGTGACGTGGCCCCCGGCCCGGTCGCGATGTCCAGCGTGGCCCCGGCGGGCAGGGTCAGGGCCAGGGTCTGTTGCAGCCTCTCCTTGCCGTTCCAGTCGAAGATCGGGATGCCGTTCAGCGTGACCGTCAGGGTCATTGCCGTCAAGGCTGCGCGCGGCGGGGGACAGGGTCAGCGACAGCTCTGCCTGTGTGGTCCGGTCGACTTGGTAGCGGTGCAGGATCTCCTCCGGCCAGTCGGTGCCGCCGGACGGCAGCAGGGTGCGGGGCAAAAGGCGCAGGCCGGGATTGGACGCGGTGCCCAGATAGGGCGTCCAGGGCACGCCGGGGCGGTCCTGTCCCGGTCGGACCGTCAGGGGGGCCTCGCCCTGCGGTGTCCGGGTCAGACGCCGGAACGGGGCCGCTGTCGTCGTAGGCAAAGTGAAACAGGCTGTCGGCCAGCACGTCCTGCGGGGCCAGGGCCGCCGACAGGTCCAGCGGTCCGGTCAGCAGCAGCGGCTCCGTCTCCGACAGGATCAGGGGGGTGGTCAGGGGCGTGCCCAGGGCGTCGGTTGCGGTCACGCCCGCCGGTAGGGTCAGGGCGCGGGCAGGCCCCAGACCATCGTGACATCGGGGCCGAAGAGGCAGGCCGGCGTCGCCGCATCGGGCGAGACATCCGCGACCGGCTGTCCGGTCAATCGGCGCTGTGCCAGGGCATAGGCACGGCCCGCCGGGGTCTGGTCCCCCGCCCGCGTCAGCAGCGGGGCAAACCCGTCGCCGCGCGGGTGCAGCGGATACCAGGCCAGCCGCGTTACCCCCGACAGCGCGGCCTTGCACATCATCCGCATCAAGTGACCGGGCGCGGCGTCCATTTCGGTGGTGCCGAATTCGGTGATCTCCAGCGGCATCGCGGCCAGGCCCGGCACCTGTCGCATCAGCGCCACCTGCCGGTCCAGCAGGGTGACCGGCGTGTCGTAGGGATGAAAGGCCAGCGCATCCATGCGCGCGAAGATGCCGGTGTCAGACAGCAGGGTCAGATACCCGGTCGGGATCGAATGCACCCCCGCGCCGATGATCCGCACCTCGGGCCGCGCTGCCCGCACCTGCCGCGCGACGCTGTCGTGAAGCGCGGCATAGGCCCGCGCCCGCGCCGCCAGCCCCTGATCCCGCAGCGGGCCCGAGACGAAATTCGCGCTGTTGAATTCGTTGCCGATTTCGATGCTGTGGATCGCGGGGAACCGGGTCGCCACCTGGGCTGCGTGACGTCCGAAGGCGGCGATCGCCTCGGCCCCCAGCGGCGTCGCGCCGTCCTCGTACAGGGCGTGGCCGTTGTTGACCGTCAGGCTCATCCCCGTGCCCAGTTGGCCGATCCGGTCCGGATAGCGGGTCCGCGCGGGGCCATAGCGGAAGCGGCCGTCTTCGCCCTCGACCAGGTCCCAATAGACGGCATCGCGGAAATCGGTGATGCCCGCGGCGATGGCCGCCTGCATCAACCCGCGCGGCACCCCCTGGCCAAAGTTCGACGCCGCCGCCAGCGTTGGGGCCCGCAGGTCCTGTGCGCTGGCGATCCCCGCCGACAGGAGCATGGCCAAAATCCAACGCATCGCAGATCTCCGTTCGGGGACACAGTGAAAACACTTGACCATCCGGGGGGTTCTGAGGCCACCCCGGAGCATGCAGTTTTTCCCGACATCCCTTTTGGTGGTCGCCGCGCTTTGGGTGATGGCATCGAAGGGGCCGCGTCAGGCGTTCTGGGCGTTCATGGTGCTGACGCCGCTGGCGGCGACGGCGGCGTTCAACCTGCCCGCGCTTGGCGGCGCGTCGATCCTGCTGGCGGATCTGGGGGCGCTTGGCATCCTGGCAATTGCCCTGTTGCAGCGCGGCGGGATGGCGGCGGCGCTTGGCACCTTGCGGGTGGGCCAGCCGGGGTTCTGGTTCCTGTTGCTGACGATCTACGCGATCGTGGCCACGATCATGTTCCCCCGCGTTTTTGCGGGCGACACGCAGGTGTTCGGCATCGCGCGGGAAAACAACCAGCTGGGCATCGTTTCCGTGCCTCTGCGGTTCACCACCGGCAACCTGACGCAGCTGTTCCGGCATCTGTTGGGGGCGGCGCTGTTCCTGGCGGTCGCCACCTTGTTCCGCCGCGCGCCCGAGCCGCGCCCCGCGCTGATCGCCGTGGCGATGGCGACGGGGCTGAACTTTGCGCTTGGCTGGTTGGACGTGCTGACCTATGCCGCCGGCCAGGTCTGGCTGATGGAGCCGTTGCGCACCGCCAATTACGCCATCCTCTACGATGTGCGCATGGCCGGGCTGAAGCGGATGATCGGCGGCTTTCCCGAGGCGTCGAGCTTTGGCTACTACTCTGTCGGGTTGTTCGGATTCTGGCTGCATTACTGGATCAACAGTCGGCGGGATCGGCTGGGATTGGTGATGATGCTGATCTCGGCGTTTTGCGTTTTGCGGGCCACGTCCTCGGCGGCCTATGTGGCGATGCTGGGGTTCCTCGGGCTCTATGCGCTGATCTCCGTCACCGCGCATCTGAACCGCAGCGTCAGCCGCCGGGGCGCGCGGATCGCGGGGCTGGCGGGGATCGGGGTCTGGCTGGGCGCGGTCGCGGTTTTCGCCGCCTATGAATTCGTCGCCCCGGTCGAGGCCTTTCTGGATCGCGCCCTGTTCAACAAGCTGGACGGTGCCTCGGGCGAAGAGCGGTTCGGCTGGAATGCGCAGGCAATGGTCAACTTTTACGACACCTTGGGGCTGGGCGCGGGGCTGGGATCGGTCCGGGCGTCCAGCTGGCCGGTGGCGGTTCTGGCCAGCCTGGGGGTGGCGGGGGGACTGTTCTATGCGCTGTTCCTGTGGGGGGTGTTGATGACGCGCGGGGCCTGGTCGCGGCACCTGCCGGGCGCCGTGGTCGCCGACAGCGCGCGCGTGGGCTGCGTGGCCTTTCTGGTGTCGGCGGTCCTGACCACGGCGACGCCGGATCTGGGGCTGACGTTCTATGCCTTTGCGGGCATGGCGGTTGGCCTCACTCGTGGGGCACAATTGTGGCAACATCGCTCAAGTGCATCCGCAAGGTCGCACATCGCCCTCTGATCCCCGGCATTGGAAACAGTGTTTCTTGCATTGCCGGTGAAGCGACGGGTTACTCTGCCTATATGAGGAGGACCCCGAGAACCGGGTCCGCAGCCTGTGGCTGTGGGCGCGCGGGGGTCGAAATTGACACGGGCGGGCATCCGTCCGCGGAGTGTGAGACCGGACAAGGTGAACCGAATGACCCATAACGCCACCGATCCAGCCGATCGGTCGGGGGCTTTTGGAGGCTTCAGGCCGGGCGGCGAAGAGCTGCTCGACGGTATCGACCCGCGCGAGGTGCTGCGCGGCATCTGGCAGGGGCGCTATGTCATTGCCCTGACCGCCGTTCTGTTCGGGGTCGTGGCCTATCTGGCCGTGTCGCAGATCACGCCCACCTATACGTCGATCGCCAAGGTCCTGCTGGACCCGCGCGAACGATCCTTCGTCAGCGACGATCAGGTGGTGTCCGACCTGAACCTGAATTCCGAGGTGGTCGCCTCGGAGATCTCGATCCTGCAATCCAACGTCCTGCTGGAACAGGTGGCACGGCGTCTTCAAGCGGACCGCCCCGACCTGTTGGAGGCGTTCTATCCCAGCACCGCCGCCCCGTCCCTGCCAAAGCGTGTTCTGGCCATGGTGGGGATCGGGGATCTGCCCGACACGGGCACCCCGCAGGCGGAGCTGAGCCCCGCGCGTCTGGACGGTGTCGTCTGGGCGCTGCGCCGGGCCACGGATGTCTGGCGCGACGGCGATGCCTATATCATCTCGATCCTGGCCGAGACGGAGAACCCGGTGTTTTCCGCCATGGTCGCGGGCACCATCGCCGAGGTCTATATCGCCGAACAGCTGGCCGGACGTCAGGCCACCGCCAACCAGGCCACCGCCCAGATCGAGGTCCGGGTCGAGGAGCTGCGCAAGCAGGTCGAAGCCGCCGAACAACGCGTGCAGGACTATCGTGCCAACACCCTGGAACAGAACGGCACCAGCATCGAAATCCTGTCGCAGCGCCTGCTGGACCTGAACGAGGAACTGGTGAAGGCCCGCATCGAACGCGGTGCCGCCGAGGCCCGCTATAACGAAATGCAGCGCGCCATCACCGAAGGCGGCTTCGAGGCGCTTGGCAACATGGTCACCTCGGAGGCCATTTCCGAGCTGACCACCCGGCGGCTGGAGCTGGAGGCCTCGGACGCGGAATGGGCCGAGCGATTCCGCACCGACCATCCCGAACGCCGCAAGATCCAGAACCGCCTGAACGAGGTCGACCGCGCGCTAGAGGCGGAAATCGCCCGCGCGCTGGACGCGCAGCGCAACGAATTGCAGATCGCTCGCGTGCGCGAACAGACCATGCAGGAAACCCTGACCGAGGTGGAAGGCGAGTTTCAGGACGCGTCCCGCAACTCCATCGGTCTGCGCCAGCTGGAACGCGAAAGCGAGGCGATCCGGTCCGTCTATCAGGATCTGCTGACCCGCGTGGCCCAGACCCGGACGCAGGAAAGCTTTCAGGTGGCCGACGCGCGGTTGATCGAACGCGCGACTGTGCCCGGTGCGCCCGCCGCCCCGCGCCCCAAGCTGATGACCGTGCTGGGCCTGATCGTCGGGGCCGCCGTGGGCTTTGCCATTGTGCTGCTGCGCCGGCTGACGTCGCGCACCTTCCGCAGCATGGCAGAGCTGGAGCGGTTTGCCGGGCATCCCGTCGTCGCCGTCATGGCCGAACAGAACTGGAATTCCCCGCGCAAGGCCCTGCTCGAGATCGAGACCAATCGCATGGGACCGGTCGCCGAAAGCGTGCGGGCCCTGCGCAACCATCTGAACACCGGCGCGCAGTCGATGATGACGCGGTCGATCGTGTTGATGTCGCCCCTGTCGGGCGACGGCAAGACAACCACGACGCTGTTGCTGGCGCGGCTGGCGGAAATGGCCGACGAGATGGTCGTGGTGGTCGATTTCGACCTGCGGCAGAACACCCTGGCCAAGGAATTGATCCTGGGCGAGCGGCCAGGCACCTCGGACTATCTGTGCGATGAATGCACCCTGGACGAGGCCATCATCCGCGACGACGACATGGGGTTCGACATCGTCACCGCCGGCACCTGCGGCCCCACCGCCGCCGACGATCTGCGCAGCGCGAACGTGCGCCAGATGCTCGACGAGTTGAAGGAAACCTACGACGTCGTGCTGGTGAACTGCCCCGCCATGTTGCAGGTGCCCGACGCCACGCTGATCGCCAAGGCGGTCGACCAATGCCTGCTGCTGGTGCGCCACGACAGCACGCCGCAGGCGGCGGTCAAACGCTGTCTGTCGATCCTGGGCAACCACAAGGTGACCATCGACGGGTTGATCATGACCCGCGCAGATCCCGACGATGTCGAAGAAGGATATCTCTATTCCTATGGCTATTCCTGACAGGCCGCGCGTTGCGCTGATCCACTATTGGCTGACGGGGATGCGCGGCGGCGAAAAGGTGCTGGAGGCGCTGTGCCGGATGTATCCGCAGGCCGACATCTTTACCCATGTCGCCGATCCGCCCGCCCTGTCGGACACGCTGCGCGCCCACAAGATCACCGAGACCTTCATCGGCCGGCTGCCCGCCGCCAAGTCCAAGTATCAGGCCTATCTGCCGCTGATGCCCCGCGCCTTGGAGGGCGTGGACCTGACCGGCTATGACCTCGTGATCTCGTCCGAGGCGGGGCCCGCCAAGGGGGTCATCGTGCCGCCCGACTGTTTCCACCTGTGTTACTGCCATTCGCCGATGCGGTATCTTTGGGACCAGTATCACGTCTATCGCGCGGGCACGGGCCGGGTTCAGAAACTGGCGATGTCGGTCTTTGCCCACGGCTTGCGGCAATGGGACGTGACCAGTGCGGCGCGGGTCGATGCCTTTGCCGCCAATTCCAACCACGTGGCCGACCGCATCCGCAAATACTGGCGCCGCGACGCCGCCGTGGTGGCGCCCCCCGTCGCGGTAGAGGATTTCGCGCCGGTGGCGGATGTGGGCGACAGCTATCTCTGGCTGGGGGAACTGGCCCCCTACAAACGTCCCGACATCGCGGTCGAGGCGTTCAGCCGGCTGGGCCTGCCGCTGACCATCATCGGTGGCCCGCAAAAGACGGTGGACGCGTTGAAGGCCGGGGCAAAGGACAATGTCACCTTTCTGGGCAAGACCGATTTCGCCACGCTCAAGGATCACCTGGCCCGCTGCCGGGCGCTGATCTTTCCGGGCGAAGAGGATTTCGGCATCGTTCCGGTCGAGGCCATGGCCTCGGGCCGCCCGGTCATTGCCTACGGGCGTGGCGGGGCCTGCGATTCGGTGGTGGATGGCAAGACCGGCCTGCTGTTCCCGCACCAATCGGTCGCGGATCTGGTCGCCGCGGTCGAGAGGTTCGAGGCCGAGCGTCTGTATGACGTCGACCCCCAGGCCCTGGTCGAACACGCGGCGGGCTTTGCCGAAAGCGCGTTTCGCGCGGGCATCGAGGCGCTGATCCCTGCGCATCTGCGCCCGGCGGGATGACGGCGCCGGTTTCTCTCTACTTCTGGCACCTGACGGATGCGGCCGAAGCGGCGCGCCTGTCGCCCCTGCTTTCGCCGGAGGAGGCGGCGCGCGCCGACCGTTATGTCAAACCCGCCGACGGCATCGCCTATCGCATCGGGCGCGGGCACCTGCGCCAGGTGTTGGCGCAGTGGGTGGGCGGCGATGCGGCGTCGCTGGCGTTCCGCCTTGGCCCCTCGGGCAAGCCCGCGCTGGAACGGGGGCCGCAGTTCAACCTCAGCCATTCCGGCGGGCTGGCCTGTCTGGCGGTGCACCCGGACGCGGTGCTGGGCGTCGACATAGAAGCGCCCCGCCCGGTCGAGGAAGGCGTGGCGCGGCGGTTCTTTTCGGCGTCGGAATATGCCGGGCTGTCCGCCCTGCCGCAGGCCGAGTGGCTGCCTGCCTTCTTTCGCATCTGGACCCGCAAGGAAGCAGTGCTCAAGGCCGTGGGCACCGGCTTGACGGATCGGCTGGACGGGTTCGACGTGACCCTGGGGGCGGACGCGGCGGTGACGCGGATGGACACCGGCCACACGCGGCACTGGGCGCTGCGGCACCTGTTGGTCGGGCGGCGATGGGTCGGCGCGTTGGCGGTGCCAGACCCGGTCGGGCCGGTCGAGATCGCGGTGCGCGCGGCACCGGGCGACGTCTGCGTCACCCTGTAGCGGCGAGGGTCAGACGCCCCCCGCCAGCCAGTTCTCCATCGCGGTGCCCATGTCCTCCACCCCGATCCGCCGATCGCGGGAGATATAGACCCGGTCGAAATGGACGGTCTGCAACTGGCTTTCGGCCATCACATCCTCCCAGCCGAGCGAAGGTTTCCACAGCGGTCCGCTGGGCGAGGCATCGGTGACGATGTGCAACACCGGAAAGGTCACGGGCGCGGGGCGATAGCGGTCGCGGGCGCGCGACATCTCGATGATGAACGCCTCCTGCCCGGCCTCCAGATCCGTCTTTTGCGCGTGGTCGATCAGCCGCAGCGCATGCAGCGCGCGCAGCGCCCCGGTGCGGTGGAAAATGCCATAACTGCCCAGCAGGGCGGCGGTCGACATCTCGCCCTCGCGCCAATATTTCAGCCGCAGTTTCAGCGAGTGGTTGCGATCCTGTTTGCGCAGGCGCGGGTCGCGGTGGACCTGCTGGGAAAACCCCGGCTCCCACACGTCTTTCATCATCACGCGCGCCGGGGCGCCGTCGGCCACCAACAGCCGCGCGGTTTCCAGCGCGAGGTTTCCGTGCACGCAATTGCCGTAAAGCAGATAGGGCCCTTCGGCCTGCAGGCGGCGGACCTGTTCGGCATACATTTCGGCCACGTCCAGGAAATCGGCCTGGGTGCCGATGTCCATCCGATCCTCGGGCAGACGCACGACCGAGACGGGTCGATCCTGTCCCGGCAGGGTGGAGATGGCCAGCGCCGTGGCCGCGTTGTTGACGGCGATGAACGGCTGGCCCGTGCCCTCCTTGCGCAGCCGCAAAAGGGATGGGTCGCTGACCGGGGCACCGGTCATTGCGGGCGCGCGGCGGGCGGCGACGATGCGGGCGAAATCGCCCAGCACCGGGTTTTCATAGACCTCGGCCAGGTCCAGCGCCACGCCCCAGCGGTCGCGCAGCCGCGCGATCATCCGCAGGACCAGCAGGGAATGACCGCCCAGGTCAAAGAAATGCGCCGTCGAAGACACGTCGCGCGTGTCCAGCAGCTCTGCCCAGTCGGCGCGCAGCGCGGTCAGCGTCTCGCGGGTCAGCCCGTCATCGGCGGGCGCGGCTTTGCGTCCGGCCGGAATGCGCAGGGCGCTTCGGTTCGGTGTGCCCGTGCTGCTGCGCGGCAGTGCCGCCACGACGCTGATCCCGGTCAGACCGGACTCCGACAGGTCGGCCAGGATCGCCTCGGGCAGCTGTTCCAGCGGAAACGCCCCGGTGTCGCCCGGCACGACGAAGCCGTAGGCCCCGCCGTCGTGGGAAAGGGCCACGGCCTCGGCCACCATCGGGTGCGCGGTCAGGCGGTTTTCCACCAGGGCCAGGGCGCGGTCGCGGTCCTCCGACCGCTCGCTTGCGGCGCGGCGCAGGGGGCCGGACATCGGGATCTGTCCCAGCGGCGTCTCGGGCGCGTCAAAGGCCGCGTCAAAGCAGTTCACCACGGTTTCGACGATCTGGCGGGCGCTGTCCTCGGTGAACAGCTCGGCGGCGTATTCCAGCGTGATCTGCCAGCCGGTCGGCCGTTCCATCACCGCCATGTCGAGATCATAGAGCGCGCCGGGCGCGTGGCTGGGCACCGATTTCATCGAGATGCCGCCGTAGTCCGCCGTCTCCATGAAGACGCTTTGCAGGTTGAAATTGATCGAGATCAGCGGCGTGCGCGACGGGTCGCGCGGCGGGTTCAGGGTTTCGACCAGCTTGTTGAAGGGCGCTTGCTGATGAATCAGCGCGCCTTCGACCACGGGGCGGGCGCGGGCAATATGTTGGGCTAGGGCCGTGTCCGCCGTGGGCCGGGTACGCAACACAAGGTTGTTGATGAAGACGCCGATCAGCGGCTCCAGCGCCTCGTCCATGCGGCCCGCGATCTGGGTGCCGAACAGGACATCCTCCGCCCCGGTCACCCGGTGCAGGGCCGCCGAAAAGATGGCGGTGCCAAGCGCGAATTTCGACACGCCGAGCGTCTGCGCGGCCCGCGTCAGCCGATCACCGAACCCATCGGGCAGATCCGTCGTCACATGATGGACGACACCGTCCTTGCGCAGGGGGCGCGGGGCGTCGGTGGGCACCTCGAAGTATGGCGCATCGGCGAGCGTATCGCGCCAGTAGGCCAGATCTTCGTCCAGGGCACCGCTGTCGAAGTAATCCTTCTGCCACAGGGTGTAATCGCCGTACTGCAGCTCCAGCTCCGGCAGGTCGATGCCCGCCAGCGCCGAGCCGATTTCGCGGCCCAGCACCTTGATCGAAAACCCGTCGAAACAGCTTTGGTGGATGACATAGCACAGGATCGCACGGTCCTGGGTCAGGCGGATCAGGGTGGCCCGGATCAGGCCGGGCTGCGACAGATCAAAGGGCCGCGCCGCCACCTCGCGGGCGATGGCGTCGACGCGGGCGGGTTGATCCGCCTCGGGCACCGGGCGCAGATCGACGGTGGCCAGTTGGAAGGGCACGGTTTCGTGGACCCGCTGCACAGGCCCCGCGTCGGTGTCGTGAAACGAGGTGCGCAGAACCTCGTGCCTGTCGATGACCCGGTGAAACGCCGCCTCCAGCTCGTCCGAGCGCAGGGGCCCGGTCAATTGCCAGCGCACCGCGACGTTCAGGATCACGTTGCCCGGCATCGCCTGGTCGATGATCCAGCACCGGGTTTGTGCCGCGCTCAGCGGGAATTCCGCGACCATGTCCCCGGCGGGGGCGGGCGTGTTCTGTGTCTCGGTCATGCCTTGTCCCCTGCGGCGCGGCGGGCGCCCCTGCGGAAATCGCTCAGCTTCGGGCGGGCGGTCTTGGGCGCGCCCTCCGCGTCGCGGCTGTCGTAGAAAGCGGCGAGCGCCCGCACAGAGGGGTGTTCGAACAGATGCCGCGCCTCCAGCTCCATGTCCTCGGCCAGCAGGCGCGCGGCGAGGCGGAAGATCGAAAGGGAGTCGGCCCCCAGATCCAGCAGGGTCGTGGTCACGTCACCGACCGGCTGTCCCAAAACGTCGGACCAGATCGCGGCCAGCCGCTGTTCCGTGGCCGTCTCGGGCGGCACGTCGGTCTGCACCGCGCGGGGGGCCAGGTCGGGTGTCGGCAACGCCTTGCGGTCCAGCTTGCCGTTGGCCGTCTGCGGCAGGGCGTCCAGATGCATCCAGGCGGTCGGGATCATGTAGTCCGGCAGATCGGCGGCCAAGGCGCGCATCAGGGTCGGACCGTCGGGCATCTCGCCCGGCCCGGTGACATAGCCCACCAGTTGCGGGTCGCCGTCGCGCCGCGCGCGCAGGTCGACGGCGGCGGCGGTGATCGCGGGATGAGCGCGCAGCATCGCCTCGATCTCGCCCAGGTCGATGCGGAAACCGCGCAGTTTCACCTGACCGTCGCGGCGGCCCAGCACGTCGATGTCGCCATCGGCGCGACGTTTGGCCATGTCGCCGGTCGCATAGAGCCGGCGCGCGGTGCCGTCGATGGTCACATCGCGGAACGCCTGCGCCGTGCGGTCGGGTTGCCCGGCATAGCCAAGCGCCAGGCCCGCGCCGCCGATATTCAGCTCGCCGACGACACCCACGGGGCAGGGCGCGCCAGAGGCGTCCAGCACGTGCAGTTCTGTCTGGGCGATGGGACCGCCGATGGTGATGTCCCCGCCGGGTGTCACCTGTTTCACCGCCGACCAGATCGTCGTCTCGGTCGGGCCGTAGAGGTTCCAGACCTCGGCCCCGGTATCCAGCAGCTGCGCCGCCAGATCGCGGGGCAGGGGTTCGCCCCCCGCCCAGGCGCGGAAGCCGTCGGGCAGCGTGACACCCGCCGTCAGCAGGATCGACCACAGCGTCGGCGTCGCCTGCATCACGGTGATGTCGCCCCGGTTCAGCCGCGCGGCTAGCTTGAAGCCGTCGATCACGTCTTCGGCGGGGGCCAGCACCACGCGGGCCCCGGCGACCAGCGGGCCGAACATTTCCAGGATCGAGATGTCGAACATCGCGGTGGTCACGGCCAGCAGGCGGTCATCCTCGGACAGGCCCGGTTCGGCGACCATCGACAACAGCAGGTTGGACAACGCGCGGTGCGGCACCTCGACCCCTTTGGGCGTGCCGGTAGAGCCGGAGGTATAGATGACATAGGCCGGGGCGTCGGGCGTCAGGGTCATGTCCGCTGGCACCGCCATGGCCACGTCGGGCGTCATCACCTGGCGATCGGCAAAGCGCGCCGTGTCATCGGTCAGGATCAGACCGGGGGCCGCATCGTCCAGGATCTTGCCCAGCCGGGCGTCGGGCTGTTTCGGGTCCAGCGGCACAAAGGCGCAGCCCGCCCGCAGCACACCCAGCAGCGCCGGGATCAATGCGCCCCCGCGCGGCAGGCAGACCGCGACCCGGCCCGTGGTACCGGTGGCCTGAATGGCGGCGGCAATCGCGCCGCTCTGCGCCCAGAGGTCGGCATAGCTGGTGGTGCCGGTGGCGGTTTCCAGGGCGGTCGCATCCCCGCGCCGCGCTACGACATCGGCCAACAGGGCGGGCAGGGCCGGATGGTCCTGCTGCGCGACCGGCGCGGCGACCGTCTGGGTCAGCGCCAGATCGTCCAGACGCGCCTCGGGCGTGGCGACCATGGCGCGCAGCAGCGTCTCGTAGCTGTCGGCCCAGGCGCGCACGGTGGCGGCGTCGAACAGGTCGGAGGCGTAATGCGCCTCGATCCGCAGGCCGCTGTCCTCGACCACGAGGTTGAAGAACAGATCGAAGGTGACGGCCGCCTTGGGGTTGGTTTCGAACCGAGTGGCGACGTCCGCGAAGGTCAGGGGGGCCGGTTCCTCCAGGTTGAATTCGATCTCGGTCAGGGGCAGGCGGTCCAGGCGACGCGGCACCTCGGCCACGTCCAGAATCTCGCCGAAGGTCATGCCGTCGTGATCCAGCGCGGCATAGATCGCGTCGCGCACCGATTGCAGATGCCGGGTCACCTGCGCGTCCGGGTCCGCCTGCGACCGGATCGGCAGGAAGTTCACGAGGTGCCCCACCAGATCGCCCGGCGCGGCGGCCTGCTGCGCGGCGGTGGGCACCCCGATCACGATGTCAGTCGCGCCCGACAGCCGGTGCACCAGCGCCTGCATCGCGGCGAAGGTGACCGAAAAGATGGTGCAGCCGTGTTTCGCGCCAAGCGCCTTCAGGTCGTTGACGACGGCGCGGGGGATTTCATGGACCACGGTCGCGCCGGGGCGGTCCGCCGACATGCGGCGGGGCCGGTCGGTCGGCAGGTCGGGCAGGGCGGGGACATCCGCAAAGGTGTCCTTCCAGAAGGTCGCCAGCGCCTCGTCCCGCTTGGCGGGCCGGGCCGCGTAATCAGCAAAGCGGGGCGCGGCGGGCAGGCCCGCATCGGCACCGGTGCGCGCGCCTTCGTAAAGCGCGGCAAGATCGTCCAGGATCAGCCCGAAGGACCAGCCGTCCAGCACGATGTGGTGCGCGGTGATCATCAGGGCGTGGCGGGTGTCAGCCAGCTTGAACAGGCGCGCGCGGATCGGCGCGTCTTCGGTCAGGTCAAAGGCGGTCTGCGCGTCCTGGGCCAGCACCTCCGTCAGGGCGGCGTCCGGGTCCGCGGCGCCGGACAGGTCGGTGACCGTCAGGTCCAGCGCCTCGGGCGGGGTCACGGCAAAGCCGCTGCCGTCGCGGGCAAACCGCAGGCGCAGGGCATCGCGGCGCGCGACGGTGCCCGACAGCGCGGCGCGCAGGGCGTCCGTGTCCAGATCGCCCTCGAACCAGAGCGTCCCGCTTTCGTTGAAGGCGGCAGCGGCCAGGCCGCCCAGTTGATGCCGCATCCAGATCTCGCGCTGGCTGGCGGTCAGGGGGCGGATCTCGGTCGCTTCGGGGCGTGCGGGCAGGGGCGGCGCATCGGCGCGGCGAACGTCTGCCAGAATGCCGACCGACAGCAGGGTGTCGAGCGATTGCTCGAAGGCGGCGACCACGCGGTCGACCTCGGCCTGGCCATGTTCGGTGGTCAGGAACCAGCAGAAGCCGTCCATCACATGCACGCCCTGCAGCCGCATCAGCGGATAAAGCAGGGTCGCGCGGGGGTCCAGATCGGTCAGGTCGACCACCAGCCAGGACGAATAATCCTCGATCACGTCGGGCAGGCCGCGCGCGTCCAACGCGGCGCGCATCCGGGTTGCCATGCCCGCCAGCAGATCGGCGGTCTCGACCCAAAGCCGGTCACCGTGGTCCGCCATCCAGTCCAGACAGGCCTCGACCGCCGCCAGAACCAGCGGGTGCCGCACGAAGGTGCCGGCGACAAAGGTCGGCATCGCCTCGGGGCGGCTGTCGTCGCCGAACTGCCAGGGGCCGCCGTCGAGGGCATCCATGAACTTGCGCGATCCGGCCAGCACCCCGATGGGCAGGCCACCGCCCACCACCTTGCCATAGACGGCCATGTCGCCCTGAATGCCCCAGACACCCTGCATCCCGCGCGCGTGCGTGCGGAAGCCGGTGACCACCTCGTCCATGATCAGCGCGGCCTCGTGCTGATCGGTGATGGCCTTGATGTCGCGCACGAACTGCTCGGGGCGCTCGGCCGGATAGCGGCTGCGCACGCTTTCGATCAGGACGGCGGCCAGATCGTCCGCATTCTCGCGGATGTAGTCCAGCGCCTCGGGGCTGGCGAAGGGCAGGACGACGACGTTGCCCAGACCACCGCGCGGAATGCCGGGGGCCGAGGGCAGGGCCGTCGGCTTGGCGGCATTGGCGCCGGGCTTGACCAGAACCTCGTCGTGCTGACCGTGATAGGATTTGTCGAACAGCACCACCTTTTCGCGGCCCGTCGCGGTGCGCGCGGCGCGCACGGCGGCGATGACGGCCTCGGTCCCGGTGTTGCAGAAGCTGACACGTTCATGCCCCACGGCGCGGGCGAATTTCTCGGCCAGGGGGCCGGCGCGTTCGGCCTGTGGCCCGAGGGCATAGCCCTTTTCCAGCTGCTTCGCGACGGCGCGGCCCACAAAGTCGGGGGCGTGGCCAAAGGCGGTCTGGCCGAACCCATTGACCAGGTCGATCAGGTCGTTGCCGTCCAGGTCGGTGATATAGGCCCCCTTGGCGCGCTCGGCCACGATGGGAAAGGCCAGTTCCTTCCAGTCGGCGTGGAACCCGGATGCGGTGCGCGGGTCGGCATGCACCAGGCGGTATTGGTCGGTATGCGCCTTTGATCCGGGGTACTTGGCGGAATAGCGGGCGGCCAGATCGCGGGCAAAGACGCGTTGGTCTTCGGTCAGCTCCGCGTTGGAGATCATGGCCGCGCGGCGGCGGCCGGAGGCCTTGGGCTCTGCCGGGGCCGGATCGGTCGCGGCAACGGGTACCGGTGCGACGGGTGCCGCGACGGGCGCGGGGGCCGCGACCGGTTGGGCCTGGACCGGGGCGGCCCCGCCGAGCGCGGCGAGCTGCTGCGAGAAGAGCGCCTGCATCGCGGCCATCTGCGCCTGCATGATCGTGGCGGTGTCGGATCCGGCGGCCAGGGGCGGCATCTGTGCAGGCACGGGGGCCTGCAGCATCGCCGGGGCGGGGGCCGCGGCGGCAACCGGCGCGGGGGTTGCCTCCGGTGTGGACGCCGCGGCAGGGGCGGCGGCGGGATTCTCGGCCAGGATGAAATCGGCCAGCGCCGTGGGCGTGCCCAGATCACCCGTCAGGCGGCGAAACCCGAACTGCACCTTGAACGTGCGCCCGATTTCCTGCGTTAGCTGACCCAGGAACAGGCTGTCGAGGCCCAGCTCCAGAAAGCTGCTGTCTGCGTCATCGGGCGCAAGCTCCATCCCCGCCATGTCAGCGATCAGGTCGAGAAGGGCGGGCAGAACGGTGGGAGCAGCGGCTTGGGACATGGGGGAACCTGTAACGACTGGAGAAATGGGGGTTTCGGCAATGGCGGGGGGCGCGGCGGGCGCGGCCTGGGGTGTTTCGGGGGCAGCGTCGAACCAGCAACGCTGCCGCTCGAACGGGTAGGACGGCAAAGGCACCTTGCGGGCGCTGCCGGGGATGTCGGTGCCAAGGGTGACGCCCACGCCCGTCTGCCACAGCCGGAGCGCGGTGGCGGCCAGCAGGTCGCGCGCCTCGGTCACGTGGGCCGGGTCCGGCATCGACGGCTGCGCGTCCAGATAGGCCTCGGGCGGCAGGCATTGCGCCGTCAGCGCGGCAAGCGTGCGGCCCGGCCCGACCTCCAGCATCGCGGGGGGGGCGTCCTGCGTGGCGAGCGTGGCGAGGGCTGCGCGGAAATCGACGCAGGCGCGCGCCTGACCGGCCCAATAGGCGGGATCGGTGGCCTGCGCGTCGGTCAGGGGCTGGCCCGTGACGGTGGACAGGATCGGGTGCGTCGGCGCGCGCAGCGTCATGGCTTGCGCCACCTCGAGCAGGGCGGGGACGACATCGTCCATCATCCGGGAATGAAACGCGTGAGAGCTGCGCAGCCGGCGGAAGGTGACATCGGCGGCGGTCAGTTTCGCCTCGAAGGTGTCCAGCGCCGCCAGCGATCCGGCGATGACCTGCTGGTCCGGGCCATTGCGGGCGGCCAGATCGACGGTGCCATCCATCAGGGCGGTCAGCTCGTTTTCGGTGGCGGACACGGCGGTCATGCCGCCTGCGTCCTGCGCCTGCATCAAGGCGCCGCGCCGGGTGACGAAGGTGACGGCCTGGGCCATGTCGACGACACCTGCCAGCACGGCGGCGGCCAGTTCGCCGACCGAATGACCGATGTAAAGGTCCGCCTGCACCCCCCGCGCCTGCCACAGGCGGGCCATCGCCACCTCGGTCATCAGAAGGGCCGGTTGCGCCAGGCGGGTCTGGGCCAGCGTCCGGGCGGCGGTTTCGAAATCGTCGGGCGTATCGAGCAGGAGGGGCCGCAGCTCCTCCGCGACTTCGGGGGGCAGGGCGGCAAGACCGGTGTCGAACGCCGCGGCAAAGACCGGCTCCGCTGCATGCAGGGGGCCAGCCATGCCGGGATACTGCGCGCCCTGTCCGGGCATCAGCATCACCAGGCGCGGCCCGTCGGGCGCAGGCGCGCGGGCGGCGCGCATCCGGCGCAGGGCGGCGATGGCCCCGGCCCGATCGCGGGCCACGACACCGCCGCGCCAATCCCAGGTGCGGCGGCCCTGTTGCAGGGTGCGGGCGACGTCCGCCAGGGCCTGGTCGGACCCCTCCAGATGGTCGGCCAGCGCCCCGGCCATGACCTTGAGCGCAGCGCCGGTCTTGGCCGACAGCGGCAGGATCATCGGCGCATCCACGGGCAGGGCGGTGCCCCGGTCCGGCGCGGATTGCAGGATCACATGGGCGTTGCTGCCGCCCACGCCAAAAGCGCTGACACCGGCATAGCGCGGGCCGTCCGCGTCCCAGGGGGTCGCGGCGGTCGGCACGTGCAGACCGCTGCCCTCCAGGTCGATCTGGGGGTTCAGGCGGCGATGATGGGCGACGGGCGGGATGACGCCGTGGGACAGCACGAGGCACGCCTTGATGAACCCGGCGATCCCCGCCGCCGCGTCCAGATGCCCCAGGTTGCCCTTGACCGCGCCAAGCGCGGCACCGCGCACCGGCCCGAGCGCCGCCTTCAGACCCGCAATCTCGACTGGGTCGCCCAGCGGCGTGGCGGTGCCATGGCATTCGACGAACCCGACGTCCGCCCCCGCGATACCCGCATCGGTCAGCGCATCGGTGATCGCCTCGGCCTGACCGGTGACCGACGGCGCGGTATAGGACATGCCGCGCCCGCCGTCGTTGGACAGGCCCGTGCCGCGCACGACGGCGTGGATCGTGTCGCCCTCGGCCAATGCATCCGACAGGCGTTTCAGAACGACGACCCCGGCCCCGTCGCCGAATATCGTGCCATTGGCATCGGCGTCGAACGGACGGCAGGTGCCATCGAGCGAGGCCATCCCCCCCTCCATCGCCAGATAGCCGCGTTTCTGCGGGAAGGTGATCGACACGCCGCCGGCCATGGCCGTGTGGACACGGCCCGCGCGCAGCGCCTCGCAGGCCTGGATGACGGCGACAAGGCCGGTGGAACAGGCGGTGGTGACCGACATGGCGGGGCCGGTCAGGCCCAGTTTCTGCGCCGTGCGGGACGGGATGTCGTCGCCGACGTTGCCCGCCAGTTCGGTGTAATCCAACTGAAACCCGGAGGTGAAGCGCGCCACGCCTTCGCGGTCCCGAAGCAGGTTCTGCAAAAGATAGGTCGACATCGACGACCCGGCATACAGACCCACACGCCCCGGCGTGCGCATCGGGTCCAGACCCGCGTTGTCCAGCGCCTGCTGGCAGAGTTCGAGGAACACGCGGCCCTGCGGGTCGATGCGCGCGGCCTCCAGCGGCATGAGGCCAAAGAACTTCGGATCGAACTGATCCACATCGCGCAGGATCGCGCGGGCGGGGACGTAATCGGGCCGGGCGCGGGTGGCCGCGTCGTAGCTGTCTTCCAGTTCCTCGGGGGGGATGCGTTCGACGGTGGTGCCGCCGGTTTCGATCAGATCCCAGAACGCCCCCAACGTGTCGATCCCCGGCAGGCGCACGGCCATGCCGACGACGGCAATCGCACCCTCGCGGGTGTCGGCGCGGGGCGCCCCCTGCGGCGCGGTGCCGGTGCCAAGCGCGGACAGGCGGGCGATCAGGTCGCCCAGCTTCGGCACCTCGAACATCAGGGCGATGTCGAACCGCAAGGACAGCGCCGCCTCGATCCGGGCGTGCGCCTCGATCAGTTGCAGGGACGTGCCGCCCAGGTCGAAAAACCGGTCGGCGGGTTTGGGCAGGGGGCCGCCCAACACCTCTTGCCAGATCCGCGCGACGGTGCCTGCGATGTCCTGCGCCACTGGCGCGGGCGCGGGCGCCGCCTCGGACAGGGTGGCCAGCAGGGCCTTGCGATCCACCTTGCCGTTCTGCGTCAGGGGAAAGACGTCGCGGATTTCGATCCGACGCGGAAAGACGTGGTCGTGAATGTCGCCGCCCGCCTCGACCCGCAGTTGAGCCGGATAGTCGGCGGCGACCGGACCCGTCGTCTGCACGAAAGCCACCAGTTGCTTGTGCCCGCCCGGCCCGGTCACCGGTTCGACGACCACATCCGCGACCGAGGGGGCGGCGGCCAGCGCGGCCTCGATCCCGTCGAGTTCGACGCGGCGCCCGGCCAGCTTCATCTGCCGGTCGGCGCGTCCGTGATAGACAAACGCCCCATCGGTGCGACGCTCCGCCAGATCGCCCGTCAGATAGACCAGGCCCGCGGAGCCGTCGCGCGGATCGGGCACAAAGGCGGCCTCCGTCCGGTCGGGCCGGTTCAGATAGCCAAGCGCCAGGCCCGTCCCGGCAATCGCGATCTGTCCCACGCCCCCGGTCACGGGGGTCAGGTCGCGGCCCAGCAACAGCGCGTCTTCGCCCGCCAGCGGGGTGCCGATGGGAATGACCCCGGCGTCCAGATCGGCGGCGGTGACGACATGGGCCAGGCTGCCGATGCAGGTCTCGGTCGGGCCGAATTCATTGACGACGGTCAGGTCGGGCCAGCGCGCGGTCAGGGTGCGGATGCGGGGCAGGGACATCGCCTCGCCGCCGGACAGGATCATCCGCACGGGCGCAAAGGCATCGACGCGGGCGTCGATCATCAGGTTCAGAAGACCGGTATAGAGCGGCACGACCGTCACGCCGTCGCGCGCGATCACCTCTGCCAGCGCGGAAACGGACACGGGCGCCGCCTCGACCACCGCCACCGAGGCCCCGCGCAACAGGGGGGCCACCGCCTCGGGCAGCATCCCGTCGCAGGCCAGCGTCGAGGCATGCAGCACCACGTCCTTGTCCGTCACCGCCAGGTCACCGGGGCCGAATTCATAGGTCGTGACGGCGCGGTGCGGCAGGACGACACCCTTGGGCGTGCCCGTGCTGCCGGAGGTATAGAGCACGAAGGCCGGGGCCTCGGGGTCTATCGCCACGGGCGTGGCCCGACCGGACAGACCCTCGGTCGGCACGATGGGCAGGCCGGGGGCCAGGGCCCGGGCGGCGGCCAGGTCGTCAGGTGCACAGACCAGCGCGCGGGGTGCAGTGTCCGTCAGGATGAACCCCAGCCGTTCCGACGCGAAATCCGGGTCCAGCGGCACGACGACGCCCCCGGCGGCCAGGCAGCCGAACAAGCCCGGCAGCAGGCTGACCGAGCGTTGACCGTACAGGGCGACGGGGTCGCCGGGGGCCAGGCCCGCGTCCTGCAAGGCGCGCGCCACGGCCTGCGCGCGGGTTTCAACCTGGGCATAGGTCAGCGGCGCGCAGGCCCCGCACAGCGCGGGGGCCTCGGGCGTCCGGGCGACCTGTCTGGCAAAGGCGGAATAGATGTCAGGCACATTGGATGTCATCAGAAATCCCCCCCGGAAACGGCGGCGCGGGCGGTCGGAGCAAGAGCATTTGAAAGACTGACAGACATGTGACCAACCGACCCGTGAACAATAGCAGCCCCCGCAGCTGTCGGGGGACTGATACAGACAGATTCATCCGTACGGGGTCACGCTATGCGCGGAATTTGGCCTAAATAGGCCGAAGCTGGGTAATTCTGAGGGGCGCGCGCCCGGCTCAGCGGTCCTGCGTCAGGGCAAAGCCCCAGCTTTCGCTGCGCCCGAGTTGCGGATGCGTCGGGATGACGTGGCCCAGATCGTGGATCTGCCAGCGGTCGGCGATACGATAACCCAGGGCCGCCAGTTCCGCCTCGAAGGTATCGCGGCTGCGGATCTGATAGGGGACGCGGGTGGGGCCGATGCGTTCGGCGGTAAAGACGGCGGGACCGTCGCGCAACGCGACCTTGTTCAGGATGACATGGGCGGGCGGCACCGGCAGCGCCTGCAGCAATGCCGCCAGCGGCAGGTCCAGATATTGCAGCAAGCCCGAGGCCAGCAGGATGTCGGTCGCGGGCAGGTCCGCGATATCGTCGACAAAGCCCACCTCGGCGGGGACCACGCCTTCGGCCTGGCGGGCACGGGCGGCGGTGACGATGCCGGGCATATCGTAGACGGTCCAGCGCGCCGCGCCGAGGTCCAGCACCTCGCGGAAGGCCATGAACTTGGTGCCCATGTGCCCGCCCGCATCCAGTACCCGCCCGCCCCCGGCCAGCCACCGGTCCAGCCACAGGATCACGGGGTAATCCCAGACCTCTCTGCGGCACATCTGGGGAAAAGACACCTCGGCCACGCCGGGATCGTCATAGCCCTTGACCTCGGAGGCATCGAGCGCGGCCAGAACGCCCGCGCGATCCGGCCAGGCCCCGGCAAAGCGGGGCGGGCGACCGACGCCCGCGCGCGCCATGGCGGCACGGGTGCCGTCGCGCCCCTGTTTCAGGATGGATTTGATCGTGGATTTCAGGGCGGTCATCGGGCCGGTGCCTCCTTGCGGCGGGTGCCGATCAATTGCTCGACCACGCTGGGCGCCATCAGCGCCAGCGCCGCGCCATAGGCTGCGACGGCGATCAGCCCGGACAGCACCGCCTGCGCCAGCGGCGGCACCAGGGTCTGAAGGGTCAGGATATAATCGCTGGCCACCAGGGTTCCGATGCCCACGCCCAGCGGGCCGACCAGATCCCGCAGGCTGCCCAGAAAGGCCGCGGGGGTCACCCCGGCAAAGCGGTCGAACAGGCGCAGCGTCACGACCAGCAGGATCACCGCGGTGACCAATTGCGCGCCCGCCACCGCCAGCAGGCCAAAGGGCACCGCGACCAGCGTGGTCGCCACCGTCGTCACCAGCATGATCATCGACAGGCGCGGCAACTCGCGGGACTGGCCGGTCAGCGACAGCAAGGGCTCGGTCGCGATGCCGTAGGTGCCCAACAGCCGCGCCAGGGCCAACATCGCCACCAGGGGCACCGCCGGCAGCCATTCCGAATCCAGCAGGCCGCTGATCAGAATGTCGCTGGTGGCGATCAGCCAGACAAAGAGAGGCGCCGAAATGACGGTCAGCAACCGCAGGAAGGTCAGCAGCTGCGCGCGCACGCGGGTGTCGGCCTGCGCCGCCCCTTCGCCGTCGCGCGCCTCCTTGAAGAGAGCCCAGCCCAGCAGCTGACCGGGCACCGCGATGACCTCGGCCACAGCACCGACCAGCCGTTCCGCCACGCGGTAATAGCCGACGCCCGCGGGCCCGAGCGCGCCGCCGATGATGAAGGTCGCGGCATAAAGGCGGATGTTGGCCAGCATCCGGCTGGTAAAGAAGTGGTGTGAAAAGGTCCAAAGTTCGCGCACCATCGCGCCTTCGAACCCGAACGCGGGCAATTTGCGCGTCACCAGCAGGCTGATCGACAGATGCGTGACCTGATAGGCCAACCGCCCGAAGGCGATCGACAACACGCCCCAGCCCGCCAGCAGCGTCGACAGCGACACGGCAAGGCCGACCAATTCGCCCAGGATTTCCGACAAGGCCGACAGCCGCAGCCGCTTCATCCAGATCATCACGCCCTTTTGGGCCGACGATATGGTGGCCAGGGTGACCCAGACGCTGAACAGCTGCATCAGGACGACGGTATCGGCGGACATGCCCCACCACTGCGCGCCATATGACCCGGCAAAGCCCAGGATCCCGAACACAAAGCCGCAGACGATGGCCATGGTCAGGACCTGACGGGGCACCAGATCGTCGCCCGCCCAACACATTATATATGGGGCCCATCCGACCTCGGAGGCGCGCAACAGCAGAATCGCGCAGGCCGAGACCAGGGCATAGGTGCCAAAATCAGCCGGACCCAGCATGCGTGCGGCCACGATGAAGACCGTGAACTGACAAATTTGCGCCACGATTCGCTCTGCGGCGGTCATCGCACCGGCGCCAAGCATGCGATTTGCCTTAGTTTTCGAATCGTTCACGGCTGACCTTACGTCAAGTTGATCTGCCGAAATCCGACAGATCTTGAGAGAATTCCAAGGTCGGAGTAGCAAAACCCCGATTCGGTCCCGTTCTCCTAGGGTGCCATTTACGCATTTGGCAACAGTAGCAGGAATTCCGGACTGTTATCGCCTATCAGACGTCAATGACTGGTTCCTTTGGCGAAACAGACAGTCAGCAAGATTGAATCTCAATTTGGCAAGAATTTGGCGTAAAAAAGTCATGGGTGGTGTGGCGTTTTGTAAATCGGGGAGGGACCGGATCGGGTCCCTAGTTTTAAATGTACTCTGACTCTTTCTCGACCGTCGCCGAGCGCGATCACGCCAAACCCGAAGCCGCCCAGCCGCGCGGTGCTTCGGTGTCTGCTCAGATTTCCGACTTCGGCAAGGTCTGGTTCGACCGCGCCTTTGTTGCCGCGGCCCTGCTGATGCTGCTGCCGCTTTTCCTGGTCGTGTCGGCCCTGATCCTGATTGCAGACGGGCGTCCGATCTTCTTTGGGCATATGCGCACCGGCCGCAACGGCCGTCAGTTCAAGTGCTGGAAGTTCCGCACCATGGTCCGCGACGCCGAGGCGCGCCTGCAGGACGTGCTCGACAGCGACCCGGAGCGTCGGGCCGAATGGCTCGAAAGCCACAAGCTGGCCCAGGACCCGCGCATCCTGCCCTTTGGTGGCCTGCTGCGGAAACTGTCCATCGACGAGCTGCCGCAGCTTTGGAACGTCCTGATGGGTGAGATGTCGCTGGTCGGCCCGCGCCCCGTCACCAAGGACGAGCTGATCCGCTACGGCAAGGGTGCCAGCGCCTACAAGAAGGTTCGCCCCGGCATCACCGGCCAGTGGCAGGTCTCGGGCCGCAGCTCCGTCGGCTTCGAAGAGCGGGTGGCCATGGATGTGGACTACGTCGAAAAGCAAAGCTTCCTGGGTGACCTGAAGATCGTTGCAAAGACGCCCAAGGCCGTCATCAAACGCGACGGGGCCTGCTAGACGCCCGATCCGGTGTCCCCTAGGTCTTTGGGCGTGTCCCAGAACCTTGCCCCCCCCGTCTTCATCGCGATTGCCTCCGCCGGACGCGGGGGCATCGTCCACGACACCCTGCGTCACACCGCATCGCTGACCGACCGGCCCGATGGCATCATTTTATGCCTGCCCGACGATCAGCCCGCCGACGCAGACGCCCCCGACCTGCCTGACGGCGTGCGCGTCCTGACCTCCCCCCGGGGTCTGTGCGCGCAACGCAACACGGTGATCGAGGCCGCGCCGAAGGAGGCGATCGTGCTTTATCTCGACGACGATTTCCTGCTGGGCGACGGCTCCGTCTCGGCGCTGAGACAGCTTTTCGCCAACCAGCCCGAGGTGGTCATGGCCACCGGGCGTGTCGTGGCCGACGGCATCGGCGGCCCCGGCTTCGACCATGCGCGGGGTCAGGTGGAACTGGCGGGCGCGCCTGCCCGCACCGATGGCCGCGCGGTGCCGACCTACAACGCCTATGGCTGCAACATGGCGGTGCGCGTGGCCCCGGCCATCGACCACGGCCTGCGGTTCGACACCCGCCTGCCGATGTATGGCTGGCTGGAGGATGTGGACTTTTCGCGCCAGATGGCCCGCTTTGGCGAGATCCTGAAACTCGACACCCTTTACGGCGTGCACCTTGGCACCAAAAAAGGCCGGTCGCGCGGCGTGCCGCTGGGGTATTCGCAAATCGCGAACCCCGTGTACCTGATCCGCAAGGGCACCATGGCCCCGCGCCGGGCCCTGCGCCTGATGGCGCGCAACATGGCCGCCAATACCGCCAAGATCCTGCGCCCCGAGGCCTGGATCGACCGGCCAGGCCGTCTGCGGGGCAACCTGATGGCCCTGGGCGATCTGGTGCGCGGACGGCTTGACCCGACCCGCGTGCGGGACCTGTAGATCGTGCGGATCGTCATCATCAACGACGCCGGGGTGGCGCGCGGCGGGGCCACCGGCCTGGCCCTGCTCAGCGCGCGCCTGTTTGCCGCGCAGGGCCACGACGTGACCTATCTGTGCGGCGATACCGGCGACGACGGCACCCTGGCCGGGCTGGGCGTGACCGTTCTGCCCATGGGCGGCGCGGGTCTGCTGAAACGGTCCAGGGCATCGGCCCTGCGCGATGGTCTCTATGATGCGGCAATGCGCGACAAGGTGGCCGCCGCGATCCGCGACATCGACACCGCCCAGACGGTCTATCACCTGCATGGCTGGGCACAGATCCTGTCGCCGTCGATCTTTGACGCGCTCGCCCCGGTCGCGGCGCGCACCTATGTCCATGCGCACGATTTCTTTCTGGCCTGCCCGAACGGCTCCTACTTCGATTTCAAGGCGGGCCAGACCTGCGGCCGCCGACCGCTGTCGGCGGCCTGCCTGACAACCAACTGCGACCGCCGCAGTTACCCGCAAAAGCTGTGGCGCGCCCTACGCCAGGCCCACATCCGCAAGGGGGCCCATGGCCGCAGTTGGGCCGGCATTCTCAACCTGCATCCCGGCATGACCGAGGGTCTGATCCGTGGTGGCGTCGATCCCGCGACACTGATCACCGTGCGCAACCCGGCGGAACGGATCACGACCACCCGTGTCGAGGCCGAGACCAATCGCGGCCTTGTCTTCATCGGACGCACCTACACCGGCAAGGGCGCGGGGCTGCTGTGCCGCGCGGCCCGGATCGCCGGGTTGCCGCTGCGCATCGTCGGCGCCGTCGATGATCGCCCCGATCTGGTCGCAGCCCATCCCGAGGTGGATTTCACCGGCTGGGTCGATCGCAGCGAGATCGCCGCGTCCATTTCCGACCGCCGCATTCTGGTGATGCCGTCCCGCTTTCCCGAGCCCTTTGGCCTGGTCGCCCCCGAAGGCGCGCTCAGCGGGTTGCCGGTCGCGGTGTCGGACGTCGCCCTGCTGGCGGGGGACGTGGAGGCTGCGGGGGTGGGCCTGGCCGTCGACGTCACCTCGCCTGAAACCCTGGCCGATGGGCTGCGCGCCCTGCATGACCGCCCCGACGACGAGATCCGCGCCATGAGCCTGCGCGGCTTTGCCGGGGCCGAAGGCGTGACGCAAACACCCGAGGCCTGGGCCGAGCAGCTTCTGGACCTGTACAGGGCGGCGGTATGACGGCCGCCGCGCCCAGCCGGTACGACGCCATCGACGGGCTGCGCGCGATCGCGATACTCTGGGTGGCGGTGTACCACTATGCGGTGTTCTGGTCCCCGGCCGGGCGCGGGCTGGACCTGGTGCCCTATGGCGCGGCGCTGTCCTGGATTCCGCTGGCCGAGGTGGGGGGCCTGGGCGTGTCGCTGTTCTTCATCGTCTCGGGATTTGTCATCACCTTCAGCCTGCAACGCAGCGGCAGCGTCCTCGCGTTCCTTGCCCTGCGCCTGCTGCGGCTTTGGCCGACGCTGCTGCTGTGCGGGTCGCTGACATTCGTCGTGACCCTGTGGCTGGGGCCCCCGCCCCTGATGCGCAGCATGCTGGAGTTCGTGATTTCCATGGCGTTCCTGCCACCGGAACACGTGGGCCGCGCCCTGGGTCTGGGGCCTCTGGAATGGCTGGACGGGGCCTATTGGTCGCTTTGGGTCGAGGTGCGTTTCTACGCGATTGCCGCGCTGCTCTACTTTGGGACGCGGGGGCATTTCCTGGCGGGGTGGGCCGTGTTCATGGCCATCGGCACCTTGCTGCATGTCAAGCTGCTGCCGCCGGATCATCCGCTGCTGGGGCTGCTGTTCACCGACTACCACCCGTTCTTTACCATCGGCATCGCGCTGGCGGCCTTTCGGATGGATGTGCCGCGCCGCGTCGCCGGGTTCCTGCTGATCAGCGGGCTGGTGCAGGCCTATCTTTATGCGGCGAATGATCTGGCCTACGCTTTGGGACTGACCATCGTCTGCGCCTTGGCGATCACCGCTGCCCTGTCTCCGCGTGCCGTGCCGTTTCTGTCGGCGGCCCCCCTGGCGCGGATCGGGCGCGCGTCCTACGCGTATTACCTGCTGCATCAGAACCTTGGGCTGGCCCTGCTGGCCACCGTGGGTCTGAGCTTTGGTGTGTCCGGGGCGATCGTGGCCATGCTGGTCATTCAACTGGCGCTGCTGGCGTTGTCGATCGGCCTGACAGAGCGGTTGGAGGCCCCGGTCCGCCACCGGTTGCGCGCCGTCGTGATGCGGTGGACACACAGGCCCGCGCCCGCTGCCTGATACCCGGTTTCTGCGGTTCTCCGCAGGAGCCGATGCGCGGATGGCCCTACCTCCGCAGGTCCGCCCCTCTCAAAGATAGGAGCGTGACGCGCCGCCCGCCCAACCAAACGGGACGGCGCAGGTTGCACACCATTTGGGATCCCCCGGGCCGGTCGAGGAGGGCCACCCGGACCACGGATCCCCGGATTTGACCCGCCGGAGGATATCATGCGGACACTTAAGACACCCCTGACGGGACTTGCTGCCGCCGCCCTTGCGGCGACCGCCGCGATGGCCGACGGCCATGCCACGACCACCCTGCGGGTGCAGTCGTTGTTTCCGCAGGAATCGCCCTCGGGCCAGCTTGCGCAGCAGTTCGTCGACAATGTCGAACGCATGTCCGGCGGCGAGATCGACATCGAGATCTTCTATTCCTCCGCCGTCGTCAAATCGGTCGAAACCTTTGACGCCGCCGTCTCGGGCATTCTGGACTGCGACATGACGGGGGCCAGCTATCAGACCTCCAAGAACCCGGCGTTCCAGTTCATCGGCGACATCATGGGCGGCTATGACACGCCGTATCAGCAGCTGAGCTGGCTGTATTACGGCGGTGGCATGGACGCGGCGCAGGAGCTGTTCCACGCCTACGACATGCACCTGGTCGGCTGGTGGGTGCCGGGGCAGGAAAGCCTGTCGTCGTCGCGCCCGCTGCGCAACGTCGAAGATTTCAAGAACTGGAAGTTCCGGTCGCCCCCCGGCATGGAAACCAAGATCTTCGAAAAGCTGGGCGCCTCGCCCATCGTAATGGATTTCACCGAGGTCTTTACCGCGCTGGAGACGGGCATCATCGACGGGGCCGACGCCGCCGGGATCGCGACCAACGTGTCACTGGGGCTGTTCGACATCGTGGAACATGCGACCTTCCCCGGTTTTCATTCCATGCCGTCCGATCACCTGGCCTGCAACAAGGCCGTCTGGGACGGGCTGCCCGACGACCACCGCGCCATCATCGAGATCGCGATGGAAAGCCTGGCGCTGCGCACCGCGCTGACCTTCGAGAAGGTGAACGCCGAGGCCGCCGCCGAACTGGCCGCCAAGGGCATCAGCATCTACAACTGGACCGCCGAAGACCGCGCCGAGTTCCGCGCCGTCGCCCAGGAAACCTGGCACGAATTCGCCACCACGCCCGAGGCCAAGGCCCTGGTCGAAAGTCATCTGGGGTATCTGCGCCAATTGGGCCTGACCAGCGAGTAACACCGGCCGCGGGGGCAACCCCGCGCGCCACGCCATCCTGACAGATCGTGGGCCCGGACCTCCCGCCGTCCCACATCTCTCCCAAAAGCATCTGTCTGGATCTGGATGCCCGGCCGCAAGGCCGGGCATCTGACGTTTCTGGACCATGGTCCGCAATCCGCGGCCCGCGGGGTCAGATGTCCCATTCGATTACATAACCTGAATTATGTTATGGATCGACACGGGCGCGCGCGCCCCGGCATCACGACGGGCGCAGACGGCGGAGTTGTTGATACATCTGGTCACCCGCCCCGGCGACGTGTTTTTCGATACAGGCGACAGCGCCCTCGACGTCGTTGGCGCGGAACGCGGCGAGCAATTCGGCGTGTTCCTGTAACAGTTCGCGGTGGCGCGACCGGGTCAGCGGGACCGTGGCGGCCAGGGCGTTCAGGGACCGGCGCTGCAATTCCCAGATGGCAGAGGCGCGGCGGTTGTAGTGGCTACGCGCGACGACCGCGTGAAAGGCTTTGTCCAACGCCGCGAAGGCCGGTTTGTTGGTCGGATCGGTTTCGATCATCTGGGCTTGCAACATCTCCATCTCATCCAGGTCCTGCGGGCGGCAGGACTGTGCGAAATCGCGGACAAGATAGGGTTCCAGCAGTTGCAGAACCTCGAATATCTCAAGGATCACATCAGCGTCGAGCGTGCTGACCGTGGCGCCCTTGTTGCGCGTGATCTCGACCAGTCCTTCGCCTTGCAGGGTGCGCAGCGCCTCGCGCACGGGAATGATCGAGGTGCCATAGCGTTTCGCCAGTTCCTGCACCTTGAGCCGGGAACCGCTGGGGTAAGTGCCATTGCCGATATCGTCGATGATCCGGGCGTGTAGGTCGTGGTCGGGTGCGCTGTCCGGCACTGGCGTTTCCTCCGTCGGGGACCGCAGGATAGGCTCTGAACTGTATATTATCAACTTTGAATACCGATTGACGGCTGCCAGATAATATACTATCCCTATTTCAACATATATCCTAGGGAGGACATTATGCCCCATTTCAACATTCGCACGCTTGGCCTGGCGACAGCCGCCCTGGCGCTTGGCACCGTGGCGCAGGCGCAATCGGTGACGCTGGACGTCACTGCATGGAAAGGCAACGAGACAGAGCCCGCGGGCCTGCCCGAACTGATCGAGGCCTTTGAGGCCGCGCATCCCGATATCGACGTGGAACTGTCCTACATCAGCCGTCTGGACACCGATGTCGTGCTGCCCCCGCGCCTGCAGGGCGGCAATGCGCCGGACGTGATGATGACCGATATGCCCCTGGTCAAGATCTGGGGCGGCGCCGGTCTGCTGGCCGATCTGGGCACCTCGTCGGATTGGTACACCCGGCTGGAACCGGGGCTGGTCCCGTCGGTGACCTCGGGCGATGCCACCTACATCATGCCGCTGGAAGTCATCGGCATGGGCAATTTCGTCAACATGGGCCTGCTGAACTCCGTGGGCATCGACGAGGCGCCCACCACGCTCGACGCGCTGAAGGCCGCCTGCGGCGCGCTGGACGCGGCGGGCATCAAGCCGATGGTCTTTACCGGCGGCTTTTCGGCCCCGCTGTTCACCATCGCCAACGGGCTGGAGGCCTCGGAGGCGGCGGCCGCCGATCTGGGCGCGGGCGACGCGACCTTTGCCGAGAACGCAGGCTTTGGCGGCGCCATCGACGAGATCCGCGCCCTGATCGACGCCAAATGCGTCGACCCCGATGCGCAGGCCGGTCTGGACCCCTGGTCGTCGGCTTTGTCAGAATTCAAAGCCGGCAACTTTGCCATGATGCCCCAGGGGGCCTGGAACATCGCCGATTTCTCCTCGGTCGAGGGGCTGGACTTTGCCTTTGCGCCGATCCCGTCGGGCAAGGCGTCGGGCGTGGCGCTGGACCTGTTCGGCATCGGCTGGTCGATCAGCGCGGGGTCCGAGAACATGGACGCGGCGAAAACCTTTATCGAGTTCTTTGCCGAGGAGGCAAACCTGCAGGTCATGCTGGACGCCGAAAGCGCCTATAGCCCCTTTCAGGGCGGCGCATCGGGCATGCCGGACCTGGCCGCGCCCTATGATCAGTCGCGCATCGATGGCGGCGTGATCATGTATCCCTTTGCGGTCCTCGACTGGCCCAAGCCCCTGGAAGCAGAGATCTGGGACAGCCTGACCGGCTTTCTGCTGAACACCGACCGGTCCAACGAGGACGTGTTGGAACGCTGGGACGAAGCGGTCGAAGACACGCTGTAAGCTCTCCTCCCGCGACCCCTGCCGCGCGTCTGTGCGGCGGGGATTCGTTTTCCCCACCCCACCCCGGAGCCGACTGATGCGCGACCCCCGTAGCTTCTACATGCTGACCGTGCCCGCGTTGTTGTTCATCGGGGCGTTCTTTCTCTACCCGATCGCGCTTTCGGTGCAGATGAGCTTTACCGATTTCAGCGGCGTGGGCGATGCGGATTTCGTGGGCCTGAAGAACTACGACCGCTTCGTCAGCCGGGATCGGTATCTGAATTCGGTCTGGGTGACGGTCAAGTTCACCTTTGTCGTCGTCACCGTCCAGACCCTGCTGGGCCTGATCTTCGCCTTTCTGCTGCACCGCATGCCCGCGATCCGCAATTTCTGCCGGGCGGTTCTGTTCACGCCCGCGATGATGTCCTTCGTCATCGTCGGCTACATCTGGCAGTTCATCTATGCGCCCTATTCCGGCGGGCTCAACGCCCTGTTGGAGGCGGTGGGCCTGGGCGGGCTGTCCCGTGGCTGGCTGGGCGACCCGGACACCGCGCTTTATGCCATCGCGCTGACCCATGTGTGGATGTTCGTGGGCTACACCACCGCGATCTTTCTGGTGGGCTTTGCCAACATCCCCCGCGACATCGAAGAGGCGGGCCGCCTGGACGGCGCGAAATCCCTGCAACGGTTCTGGTATCTGGAACTGCCGCTGCTGGCGCCCTCGATCACCATCAACGTGATCCTGTCGACGGTCGGCACGCTCAAGACCTTCGAGCTGCCGTTCATCATGACACGCGGCGGGCCGGACCGGGCCACCAACACCCTGTCGCTGGAAATCGTGAACAACCTGTTCGGCAGCTACAAGTTCGGCTTTGCCAGCGCGCTGTCGATCATCATGCTGGTGATCGTGGTCGTCGTCGCCGTGGTCCAGAACACCTATCTCAAGCGTCGGGAGAACAACCAATGAGCCCCGCTGTCCGCGCGATTTCGTGGAAACTGGCGCAGGCGCTGGTCGTGGTCGTCGTCATCGCGATGCTGATGCCGGTGATCTACATGCTGGCCATGTCGTTTCGCACCGCCGAGGAAATCACAGCCCAGCCGCTGGGCCTGCCCACGCAGCTTTACCTCGGCAACTACGCCCGCGCGATCGAAGGCATGGGCTACCTGCGGTCGGTCGTCAATTCGCTGGGCATCACCCTGTCGGTGACGGTTCTGGTGGCTTTCCTCGGGTCGATGGCGGCCTATCCGCTGGCGCGGCGCGCCAACCGTTTCACCAAGATCGTCCTGCTGATCGTGGCGCTTGGCCTGGCCACGCCGCCCTTTGTGACGATCACGCCGATCTACGTCATCTTCCGCAACATGGGCCTGCTGGACAGCTATCTGGGCATCATCATCGCCTTCACCGCGCTGAACCTGCCGCTGGCCGTGTTCTTTTATACCGGCTTTATCGGGGCCATCCCGAAAGAGCTGGAAGAAGCCGCGCGTCTCGACAATTGCGGCCCGTGGAAGATCTATTGGTACATCATCCGCCCCCTGCTGGGCCCGGCCACGGCGACGCTGTCGCTGTTCGTGACGCTGATGGTGTGGAACGATTTCACCTATCCGCTGCTGCTGCTGACCACGCCCGAAAAGTTCACCGTGATGATTTCCGTCTACCGCTTCGTGGGCAACCTGAACATCCAGCCTGACATGCTGTTCCCGGCGGCTGTCCTGGGGTCGCTGCCGCTCTTGCTGCTGTTCGTGGCGTTCCAGCGCCGGATCGTGTCGGGCGTCACGGCGGGGGCGGTGAAATGACCGATCTGTCGGGACGTCACATCCTGGTCACCGGCGCGGGCGCGGGCATCGGTCTGGGCATCCTGCGCCAGTGCCGCGCCGCCGGGGCCCGCGTCACCGGCTTCGACAATCGCGCAGAAGCCCGCGCCGGCATCCAGGCCGAGGGCGCGACCTTTGCCCAGGTCGATGTGGGCGACGCCCCCGCGTTGGCCGCCGCCGTCGCCGCGCTCGGCCCGCTGGACGGGATCGTCAACAACGCCGGCATCACCATCCAGACCCCGTTCGAGAACATGCCCGTCGCCGACATGGATCTGCTGTGGCGGGTCAATCAGCGCGCGCCGATGATCGTGGTTCAGGCCGCCCTGCCCGCGATGCCGCGCGGGGCCGCCATCGTCAACGTCGCCTCGAACCACGCCCGCGCCTCGGATCAGGGCTACGAGGCCTATGCCGGAACCAAGGGTGCCCTGACCGCAATGACCCGCGCCATGGCCTGGAGCCTGGGGCCCCGCGGCATCCGCGTCAACGCGCTGGCCCCCGGCCTGACCATGACCGAGGCCGTCACCAAGATCGCGAAGGAACAAGACTGCATGGATCTCTTCAATTCCTGGCATGCCACCGGCCATGTCAGCACCGTCGACGAAGTCGGCGCCGCCGCCGCCTGGCTGCTGTCGGATGCCGCCGCCGCCCTGACCGGCGCAGAGATTCTGGCAGATCAGGGCATGTCCGCCCGTCTGGGGGCCCTATGACCGCCACCGCCCTCGCCGCGCCGACCCTTGCCCGCGCCGTTCCCATCATTTCTGCCGTGACGCCCATCGCCGCCTGGATCGGCGGGCGCAATCAACTGCTGGTCAAGATCGAAACCGAAGACGGCCTTTACGGGTGGGGTGAAAGCGGGCTGTCGGGCCGCGAACAGGCCGTGATCGGCGCGATCGAACATTTCGCCCCCCTGCTGATAGGCACCGATGCCACCCAGACGGGCGCGATCTGGCAACGGCTCTACCGGTCGCAATACTTCGAAGGGGGGCGCGTGCTGACCGCTGCGATATCCGCCATCGACATCGCGCTGCACGACATCAAGGGCAAGGCGCTCGGCGTGCCGGTCCATGCCCTGCTGGGCGGCAAGCAGCGGGACGTGGTGGGCACCTTTGCCTCCTGCCCCTCGACCGATTTCGCCCGCGCCCGCGCCCATGCCCGCGACCTTTATGACCGGGGCTGGCGCTGCATCCGCGTGTTCCCCGATTTCTCGGACATGGAGACGTTCGACCCCCGCGCCCATATCGCGCAGACGGCCAAGCTCTGCCGCGAAGTGCGCGCCGACCTTGGCGAAGAGGTCGTGCTGGGCATCGACTGGCACCACCGGCTGTCCGTGGCCGAGGCCGCGTCTTTCTGTCAGAAGATGCCGTCCGGCACGCTCGATTTCATCGAGGAACCGATCCGCGACGAAACGCCGGAGGCCTATGAGGCGCTGCGCCGTCTGACCGATGTGCCCTTTGCCGTGGGCGAGGAATTCGCATCGAAATGGCAGTTCCTGCCGTTCATCGAACGCGACATCCACCAGTTCAACCGCATTGACCTGTGCAACGTCGGCGGCCTGACCGAGGCGATGAAGGTCGCCGCCATGTCCGAGGCGCATTACGTCGACATGATGCCACACAATCCGCTGGGCCCGATCTGCACCGCCGCCAGCGTGCATTTCTCGGCTGCCGTGCCGAATTTCGCCTGGCTGGAGGTTCAGGCGATTGCCGACGGGCCCTATGGGGTCAAGGCCGTGAACGACCCCTTCGTGGTGAAGCCCGCGCTCGACGGAACAGTCTATCCGGTCCCCGACGGCCCCGGCCTGGGCATCGAGATCGACGACTCCATCCTGGCCGCCTGCCCGTTCCGCCCCTGGCAGGCCCCGCTGCTGACGCGGCCCGACGGATCGGTGACGAACTGGTAAAACCGACAGGGCGGCGTTCACCAACCGTTAAGGTTAACGCGCCGCCCTGGTCTTCTTCTCGGCAAAAATACTCAAATCCACAGCCGCCCCGGCCGCAGACACCTGCGGTCTAGACGCCCGGCAGCGCCACGTCGCGGGGCAGGATCGCGCCGGGGTGGCAGATGACCGTCGCCGACACTGCGTGCCCGGTCTTCATGCAGTCCAGGATATCGCGCCCCTGGGACAGGGCCGCCAGGAACCCGGCCGCGAAACTGTCGCCCGCCGCCGTCGTGTCGACCACGCGGGTCACGGGCGTGACGTCAAATGTCGCGCCATCGGCCAGCGACACCGGCCCCAAGGCCCCGCGCTTGAGCGCGCCAAAGGTCGCCCCGGCGCTCCGCAACCGCGTCAGAACGGCCTCGTCCGTGGTCTCTGCGAACAGCTCCTGCTCATCGTCGACCGAAGGCAGTGCCACGTCGGCGCGGCGCCACATCTCCATGGTCTGCGCGCGGGCTGTTTCGACATTTTCCCACAGGCGCGGACGATAATTGCTGTCAAAGGCAACGCGCCCGCCCCGCGCGCGGAACCCGTCGATCCAGGCATACAGCCGGTCGCGGGTGGCCTGCGGCAGGATCGCCAGCGAAATGCCCGACAGGTAAACGATGTCGAAGCCGTCCAGCGCGTCGGGCGTGACCGAACAGGGGTCGGCAAAAACCGTGCGCGCCGCAGCGGCAGAACGCCAGTAGCTGAAGCTGCGTTCGCCCGCCGCGTCGCGGGTGATCATGTACAGACCGGGCGACATCCCCGCCCGCGTCTCGATCAGATCGGTGTCGATCCCCTCGGCGGTCAACGCGGACAGGATCCGCGCCGACATCGCCTCGTCGCCCAGGCCGGTGACATAGGACACCGGCAGGTCGGGCAGCAGCCGCTTAAGGTAGACCGCCGTGTTGTAGGTATCGCCTGCCACGCCGATCTGCGCCGTATCCGGGGACAGTGGCGACAGTTCGATCATCACTTCGCCGAGGCAGGCAATCTTCATTGGTTCAGCGTCCCATCCAACCGCCATCCACAAGCATGACGTGGCCATGCATATAGGATGCCGCGTCCGAGGCAAGGAACACCGCCGGACCGCCAAAGTCCTGCGGCTTGCCCCAGCGACCCGCCGGAATCCGCGACAGGATCGACGCCGACCGGTCCGGGTCGTTGCGCAGGGCCTCGGTGTTGTCGGTGTCGATATAGCCCGGTGCGATGGCGTTCACGTTGACGCCCTTGCCGGCCCATTCGTTGGCGAATGCCATGGTCAGCTGACCGATGCCGCCCTTGGACGCGGCATAGCCCGGCACCGTGATCCCGCCCTGGAACGTCAGCAGCGAAGCGGTGAAGATGATCTTGCCCGAGCCCCGTTCGACCATGGTCCGGCCGATGTCGCGGGTCAGGATGAACTGGGCGTTCAGGTTCACCTCGATCACCTTGTCCCACATCTCGTCGGGGTGTTCGGCGGCAGGCGCGCGCAGGATGGTGCCCGCGTTGTTGATCAGGATGTCGATCTGCGGATGATCGGCCAGCACCTGGGCGCTGAACGCCTTGACGGCCGCGCGGTCACCGAAATCACAGCTGTAGCCGGTGAACTTGCGGCCAAGCGCCGTCACAGCCTTGCCGACCTCGGAGCCTTCGGATTCCAGCGAGGCCGAAACCCCGATGATGTCGGCGCCCGCCTGGGCCAGGGCTTCGGCCATGCCGCGCCCGATGCCGCGCTTGGCGCCGGTGACGAGCGCGGTCTTGCCCGCCAGGCTGAAGGTGTCGAGAACGGCCATTATGCGGGCTCCTGGATGCGGATCATGGATTTCATTGCGTTGGGGCTTTGGGTCAGGGACTCAAAGGCGGACTGGATGTCGTCCAGCCCCTGGATGTCGGTGATGAAGCTTTTGCAATCGACCACACCCTTGGCCAGCAAGGCCATGGCGGTGTCGTAGTCTTCGGGGCGGTAAACCCGTGCGCCGATCAGCTCCAGCTCGCGCCAGAAGAACTGGAACATGTCGATCTGCGGCTTGCTGGCGTGGATCGCGACCATGACGATGCGGCCCCGCGTGGCGGCGGCGGCGGTCATCAGGTCAACGCCAGGCTGGGTGCCCGATACCTCGAAGACGACATCGGCACCCTTGCCGCCGGTGGTCTCGTGCATCGCCTTGGCGACGTCCACTTCCTTGGGGTTCATCACCGCAAAGCCTATGCCCTGGGCATAGGCCAGACGCGCGGGGTTGATCTCCGAGATGGTGACATTGGCGCCCGCGTCGCGCGCGGCCATGGCGACCAGCATCCCGATCGGGCCACCGCCGATGACCAGCACGTCTTCGCCCGGCTTGACCTGGCCGCGATCGACATCGTGGCAGGCAACGGCCAAAGGCTCGATCAGGGCGGCGTGGCTCAGGTCCAGATCCTTGGGCAGGACGTGGATGGTATGGGCGGGGACGTTCCATTTCTGCTGAAACGCGCCGGTGCTGTCGATGCCGATAAAGGTCAGCTTGTGGCAGATGTGCTGATGACCGGCCTGACAGGCCGGGCATTCGCCACAATGGTCCAGGGGCCGCACGACGATATGATCGCCGACGGACAGACCCTCGACCCCGTCGCCAAGCGCCGAGATCACGCCGGACATTTCGTGGCCGATGGTCCGCTCGAACCCGACGCGGCCGTCCATGTGGCCCAGATAGATGTGCAGGTCGGTACCGCAGATGCCGCAATAGGCGACGTCCACCTGTACCTGGCCGGCGGCGGGGGCGGGCACCTCGACGGATTCGACGGTAAACGTCTTGTCACCCCGATAAAAGGCGGCCTGGCTGGTCATGTCGTGTTCCTTATTTCTGAAGCAGATCGGCCGCGTCGAGCTTGGCCCAATCAAAGGTGACGCCGCTGCCGGGGACGTCAGGGGCCACGGCGCGGCCCCCTTTGATCACCAGAGGGCGGGTCGTGTATTCGTCGATGGGGAAGGAATGGACCTCGATCCAGCCATCCCCCTTGCACCCGGAAATCAGGCTGACGTGCAATTCCTGCATCCCGTGGCTGCACAGGATCACGTCCTGTTTCTGCGCCCGGTCCGCAACCTTGAGAAAGCCCGTGATCCCGCCACAGTTCGACCCATCGGGCTGAACGAAGGACAGGTTCGACTGCGCGAACGCGTGGTCGAATTCTTCGATGATATGCAGGTTCTCTCCCATGGCAACTGGTATACCAGTTGCCGCAACCCTTGCATAGCCCAGATAATCATCCGGGATGATCGGTTCTTCGAACCAGGTCAGGTCATAGGGCGCAAAGGCCTTCGCCGCCTCGATCGCCTGATCGACGGTCATGGAATAATTGGCGTCGACCATGAACGGCATGTCGGGGCCGATCAGCTCCCGCACGGCCTTGATGCGGGCGACGTCCTCGGCCAGGGGCAGGCCGATCTTGATCTTCACGCCGCCGGCGTCCTTGGCCAGGTAACCGCGTACCGAATCGAGCAATTTGGGCAGGGTGAAGCCCAGGTCGATGCCGCCGCAATAGGCGTTGCAGGTGGTGTCGTTGCCGCCGACCATCTGCACCAGGGACCGGCCCTCGCGCTTGCCGCGTGCATCCCACAGCGCGATATCCACCGCCGAGATGGCAAATGACGCGATGCCGCCGCGCCCGACATAGTGGATATGCCACAGCATTTCTTCGAACAGGTCTTCGACCTTCGATCCGTCCTGACCCATCAGGAACGGGGCCAGGTCGTGTTCGATCATGGCCAGGATGGCATGGCCGCCCTTGCCGCCGGTATAGGTATAGCCGGTGCCTTCGGACCCGTCGTCCATGCGGATCGTGCAGGTGACAAGCTCGAAGTGGTGGTGATCGCCGTGCTTGGCATCCACCAGCACTTCGGCAAGGGGGATATGGAACAGGCGCGGCTCGACAGAGGTGATCCGGGTCAACTGGTGGGTCCTTTCACGGCGGTGCGCGCCATCACGCGCGACTGAAACAGGATCACGGCAAACAGGAAACCACCGCGGATCACCATTTGCCAATAGGCGGAGAAGCTGATGGTGCCGCGCCCGTTTTCGAAGTTCAGGATGTTGAACACAAGGCCCAGCAGCAGCGCCCCCGCAACCGTCGCAGGCACCGATCCCATGCCCCCGGTCAAAAGCGTGCCACCCACCACCACCGAGGCGATGGCCGACAGCTCCCAGCCGATGCCTTCGAGCGGTTGGCCCGCGCCAAAGCCCGAGGCCAGGATCACGCCCGCAAGCCCCGCGCAGCCCCCCGACAGCAGATAGACAAAGGCCTTGGCCTTGTTCACCGGCAGACCCATCAGGGTCGAGGCATCCTCGGACCCGCCGATGGCCAGCACGGTGCGCCCCAGGGATGTCTTTTCCAGAACGATCCAGAACACGACGATCACGATCGCCACCACGATGATGGTCCAGGGCACCAGACCAAAGGCCTTGTTCATACCCATGTTGGTAAAGTTCGATCCCCAATCGACCGCAATCGTCGAGGCCCCGGAAATCACCAGCGCGCCGCCCTTGGCGCCCAGCATGGTGGCCAGCGTCGCGATGAACGGCGGGATGCGCAGGGCGATGATGCAAAAGGCGTTGAATGCCCCAAAGGCCACCCCCGCCAGAACCGCCAGCGGCAGCGCCACCTGAATGCCCCAGGGCGACAGGTAGGCGGCGATCACCGAGGTAAAGGCCGCGACCGATCCCACCGACAGGTCGATGCCCCCGGTCAGGATCACGAAACACATCCCCACCGCGATCACGATGAACATGGAATTGTAGTTGAGGAACGAGCCGAAGTTATAGGCCCCGGCAAAGTTGTCGTAGCGCAGCGCGCCAAAGATCAGCAGCGCCAGCAGGGCCAGCCACACGGCGGCGGATTGTGGGTTGCCGACAACAAAGCGGCGCAGGTCGAATGCGTCCTGGTTCATGGCGCTCACTCCTTCCGGGCCTGTTGCACATAGACGGCGGCCAGGATGATGAAGGCCTTCGCGATCAACGCGACCTCATCCTCGACGCCATTGGCAAGCAGGGTGTATTTGACAAGCTGGATGATCACGGCCCCCAGGATGGCGCCAAAGATCGGGGCGCGGCCGCCTTGCAGCAGGGCCCCCCCCACGACGGCGGCGGCAATCGCGTCCAGCTCCATCAGCTGCCCGTTGCGGGCCGCATCCGAGGCAGAGTTGATGGCCACCACGATCAGACCGGCCAGACCCGACAGCCCGGCGCAGATCATGTAGACCCCCACCTTGACCCGGCGCACCGGCCCGCCCGACAGGGCGGCGGCCCGCTCGTTGCCGCCCACGGCCAGCACGTAGCGGCCAAAGGCGGTGCGCGTCATGACCAGGAACAGAACCACCGCAATGGCCAGCGCCAGCCAGCCCTGGAACGGCAGGCCCAGAACCCGGCCCGTGCCCAGATAGCTGAACTGCGGGTTGCTGAACGTCTGCAGGTTGCCGTTGGTCAGCACCTGGGCAATGCCCCGGCCCGAGATGAACAGGATCAGCGTGGCGATAATGGGCTGAACCTTCAGGATCGAGACCATCAAGCCATTGAACAATCCGCAGGCCAGCGCCGCCAGCATCGGCAACATGATTGCCGCGATCAGGCCCAGGGTCGGCGATCCCTGCGCCCAGTCCGACAGAAAGATCAGCGGGGCCAGCGCGCCCGACAGCGCCATGACCGCGCCCACCGACAGGTCGATGCCGCCGGTGGCGATCACCAGGGTCATGCCCATCGCCACGATGGCGATCGTCGCTACCTGAGAGATGTTTACGAACAGCGTCTGCGCCTGCAGGAAGTTCGGGGTAAAGATCGCGTTGAATAAAAGGATCACGACCAGCGCCACGATCCCCCCGTTGTCCCGCAGAAAGGGTTTCCAGGCAAAGCCGCCGCCGGGACGGTCCAGGTCCTGCACGCTCATGCCGCCGCTCCTTCGCTGGGTCCGTGGGCCAATGCGCCCACGAGAATGTCTTCGGTGATGCCGGGGTTGGTCAGCTCGGTGACGGATTTGCCCTCGTTGAGGACGACGATCCGGTCCGCGCCCTCGACCAGTTCCTCGAACTCGGACGAGATCAGGACCACGCCGAACCCCTTGGCCACGAAGTCCCTGATGATCGCCTGGATCTCGCGCTTGGCGCCCACGTCGACGCCGCGCGTCGGCTCGTCCAGGATCAGCAGTTCGGGTTCCACCGCCAGCCAGCGGGCCAGCAGGACCTTCTGCTGATTGCCGCCCGACAATTCGCGGATCGGCTGTTCCATGTCGGCGGTCTTGATGCCGAGCGCGTCGATGTAGTGCTGCACGATCTCGCGTTCGCGCGCGCGGTCGATCTGACCGCCCCGGGTCAGGCGCGGCAACAGCGCCAGCGTCAGGTTCTCGCGCACCGACATGCCGGGGATGATCCCCTCGGCCTTGCGGTCCTCGGTCAGGTAACCGATGCCCGCGCCGATGGCCTCGGCGGCGGTGGCGGGGGCGCCGTCACGCCCCTTGAGGGTGATCTTGCCCTCGGTCAGGGCATCGACCCCGAACAGCGCGCGCGCCGCTTCGGTCCGGCCCGATCCCAGCAGGCCGCCCAGGCCCACGATTTCGCCCCGGTGCAGTTTCATGTCGAACCGGGTCAGGCGCGGGCCGGTGGCGACGCCTTCGGCGCTCAGCAGGACATCGCCCTGCTTGGCGGCCCCACCCCCGAATTCGGTCATGCCGGCGGCGGCGATGTCCTTGGTGTCGCGGCCCAGCATGCCGCCGATCAGCTCCAGCTTGGTGGTGCCTTCCATGGCGCGCAGGTCCACGGTGCGCCCGTCGCGCATGGTGGTGACCCGGTCGCAGATCTCGAACAGCTCATCGAGGAAGTGCGACACATAAAGAACCGAAACCCCCGCGTCCCGCAGGCCGCGCACGACCCCGAACAGCGTCTGCACCTCGGACGCATCGAGCGAGGACGTCGGCTCATCCATGATGACCAGCTTGGCATCCAGCGACACCGCCCGCGCAATGGCGACCAATTGCTGAATGGCGGTGGAATAGCTGCCCAGCGGGGCCTTGACGTCGATGTCGATGCCGAACCGCGTCAGGATCTCGCGGGTGCGGCGGTGCGCCTCTTTCCAGTCGACGAAAACGCCCAGCTGCTTGGGCTCATAGCCCATGATGACGTTCTCGGTGACCGAGCGCAGCGGCACCAGGTTCAGTTCCTGGTAAATGGTGGCGATGCCGGTTTCCTGTGCCTCGCGGGGGCTGGAAATCGTGCTTTCGACCCCGTTGAAGACGATGGTGCCCGCATCGCGGGTATAGACCCCGGTCAGGATCTTGATCAGCGTGGATTTCCCCGCGCCATTCTGCCCGATCAGGGCATGCACCTCGCCCGGTGCGATGTTCAGCGATGCATCCGACAGCGCGGGCACTCCGTTGAACGCCTTGGCGATGGACGCCATAGACAAAAGGTTTTCCATGGCATCCCTCCCGAAGCCGGATCGGGGGCCGCGCGACCGCGCGGCCCCCCCGTCATATCAGCCTGAACTCAGTAGGCTTCGTCGATGTGATCGGCGGCGTTGGCGGCGGTAAAGATACGGTCCTGCACCTGCACCCAGGGCTCGATCGTTTCACCGTCGGCGTAGCGGTTCATCACTTCGCAGGCCAGCGGGCCAAAGAACGGCGAGCTTTCGACCGTCACGCCCATCTTGCCGTCGATGATCGCCTGCAGCGCGTCGCGGGTGCCGTCGATCGACACGACCAGCACGTCCTCGCCCGGCTTGCGCCCGGCCAGTTCCAGCGCCTGGATGGCCCCGATCGCCATTTCGTCGTTGTGGGCATAGACCACGTTCACGTCCGGGTGCGCCTGCAGCAGGGTTTCCATGACCTGACGGCCCAGATCGCGGGCAAAGTCGCCGGTCTGGCTGGCCACGATCTCAAAACGGTCATCGGCGGCGATGGCGTCGTCGAAGCCCTTCTTGCGGTCGTTGGCGGGCGAGGAACCGGTGGTGCCTTCCAGCTGGACGATCACGCCCTTTTCACCTTCGAAGTTCTCCGACAGCCATTCGGCCACGCGACGGCCCTGGTCGATGAAGTCGGAGCCCAGGAAGGCCACGAAATCCTCACCGGCGACGGCGGCGTTCGGATCGACCGAACGGTCCACCAGGAAGGTGGGGATGCCAGCGGCCTGGGCGCGCTTCACGGCGGGGATCAGCGGCTTTTCTTCACGCGGCGGCAGGAACAGAACGTCGATGCCCTGGGCGATCATGCTTTCCACGTCGGCGACCTGCTTGGCCGCGGATCCGGCGGCGTCGGTGGCGATCAGGTCCCAGTTACAGGCCTCGGCGGTGTCGTGGAACGACTTAGTTTCCGCGATGCGCCAGGGGTTGTTCGATTCCATCTGGCTGAAGCCGACCTTGTAGCGCTCTTTCTTCTCGAGCGGCGGCAGGCCCTGGGCCGATGCCATCGAGGTCATTGCCAAGCCAAGCGCGGTGACGCCCATCAGGATTGTTCTGCGGTTCATGTCTCTTCTCCTCCATTGAGACGCGGCCGGGATGCCCCAGCCAATTTTCGGGGGCCGGTCAGCCCCAGAAATTGTAGGTGGTCTGCTTGCGCAGATACCCGTCGAAGCCATGGCGACCGTCCTCGCCGCCCAGACCCGAATGACCCCAGCCAGTGTGAAAGCCCTGAACGGCCTCTCCGTTGGCGCGGTTGATATACAGCTCGCCGAACTTCAGCTCATGCGGCGCGCGCGCCAGCTGTTTGGCGTCGCCCGACCACAGGTAGGCGGACAACCCGTAGGGCGTGTCGTTGGCGCAGGCGATCGCCTCGTCAAAGCTGCTCACCCGCAGGGCGGTGGCGACGGGGCCGAAAACCTCTTCCTGGATGGTGGGGGCGGCGTTGTCGCGCACCTCCAGAACGGTGGGCGCGATCCAGTGGCCCTTGGCATAGGCACCGTCACGCAGCGGTCCGCCTTCCAGCAGAACCTCGGCCCCGGCGTCGCGGCCACGGGCGATCATGTCGGCGACCTTGTCGACCTCCAGCCGGCTGACCTTGGGGCCGATGTCGACCTTGTCCATGGGGTTGCCCACAGTCAAAGCAGCCGAGGCAGCGGTGAACTTTTCCAGGAATTCCTGCGCCAGGCTGTCGTGCAGATACATCCGCTCGTTGCAGGTGCAGATCTGGCCGCAATTGGTATAGCGCGCGGTCACGGCGGCGGCGACGGCGGTGTCGATGTCGCAGCCGGGCATGACGATGAACGGGGCCTTGCCGCCCAGTTCCAGCCGCAGCACCTTCAGCCCTTCGGCACCGGCGCGGAAAATCTGCTGACCGGCGCGGGTCGATCCGGTCATGGTGACCAGCGATGTCTTGGCATGTTCCACCATGGTCTGACCAACCACGGGGCCGCGCCCGGTGACGACGTTGAACACGCCCTTGGGCAAACCGATGCTTTCGGCCAGTTTCGCCAAGGCCAGACCCGACAGCGGCGTGATCTCATGGCCCAGCAGAACGAAGGTGTTCCCCGCCACCAACGCGGGCCCCAGCTTTCGCGCGGCCAGCGCCATGGGATAGTTCCAGGCGGTCAGACCGACGACGACGCCGTAAGGGTGGCGGCGGATCAGGATTTCCTCGTCGCGGTTGTCCGAGGCGACGATTTCGCCCTCGATCCGGCGCGCGGCTTCGGCGGCATGGGTCAGAAAGGTCAGGACGGCGCCGACCTCGCCATGGGCCTGATCCAGCGGTTTTCCCTGTTCGGTGGTCACGATCCGCGCCAGCGCGTCGGCGTTTGCCTCGACGGCGGCGGCCAGCTTGCGGACCCAACCGGCGCGTTCGATCGGCGGCAGCGCGGCCCAGGCGGGCCCTGCGGCGGCGGCGGCCTCGATGGCGGCGGCGGCATCCTCGGCGGTGCCTTCGGGGATCGTCGCGATGATCGATTCGTCAGCCGGGTTGTCGACCTCGATGACGCTGCGCGTGCCCGCAGGCACCCAGCCACCGCCGATAAACTGCCCCTGCGCCGTGACTGTCCCCGCGGACAGGATCGCATCCAGCATGCCAAATTCCCCAAGCTCGTGCTTCATTATGGTCGGACCATAGTCAGGTTTCATTCTGCATGTCAAACAGGCAATTTTCGATATTTTGCCCGATACCGCCGGAAAAACGGGCTATTGACAGGGGCGGCAATTCTGCAACCATAACCAAACCCCGAATTTGGTCAGAGCAGAAGGAGGCGCAGAGATGGACACGACATCCGCCGCACCCACAGGCCGCGCTGCCGATGCCGTCGTCGCCGCACTGGAGGCGCGCATCGCCTCTGGCGACCTGGTCGACAGTGAGCCCTTGCCCGCCGAACGCGACCTGATGAAGGAATTCGGAGCCTCGCGCACCGTCATCCGCGAGGCGATTTCCGCTCTCAACACCCGTGGCCTGATCGAAAGCCGTCCGCGGTTTCGCCCGATCGTGCGCAAGCCCGGCTATGACGCCGTATTGCAGGCGGCGGGCAAGGTGGTGCCGCATCTGCTGACCCAGGACGGCGGCATCCGGAACCTGTATGACAGCCGCGTCTTTCTGGAACGCGCCCTGGTGCGCGAGGCCGCCGTCGCCGCCACCCGCGACGACATCGCCGCCCTGCGTGCCGCACTGGTCGCGAACGAGGCGGCGATCCCCGATTCGCTGGCCTTCTACCGCACCGACACGGCGTTTCACGGCACGCTCTATGCGATGCGCGGCAACCCGATCTATCCCGCGATCCACGAAGGTTATACCAACTGGCTGGCCCCGCATTGGGAAAAGATGCTGCGGTCGCCGGAACGGAATCATGCCAACTATCTGGCGCACAAGGCGATCTTCGACGCGATCCTGGAACGCGACCCCGATGCCGCCGACGCCGCGCTGCGCCGCCACCTGACCGCGGCCTGGGATTACGTCAGCGTCACGTTCGACCTGGAATAGGCCTCTTATGCCCACAAGTTACGACCATATCGTCATCGGCGGCGGCTCTGCCGGCTGTGTGACGGCCGCCCGCCTGGTGCAGGGCGGGGCCCGCGTTCTGCTGCTGGAGGCGGGGCATTCCCACAAACACCCCCTGCTCGACATGCCGCCGGGCATCTTCAAGATGATCGGCGGGTCGAAATACATGCGCTATCACCAGACGACGCCGCAGGCGCATCTGGACGGGCGCGTTCACGACATCCCGCAGGGCAACGTGCTGGGCGGCGGATCCTCGGTCAACGCGCAGGTCTATATGCGCGGGCGTCCCGCCGATTTCGACGGCTGGGAATCGGTGCTGCGCGGCAATAACGACCGTATCGGCTGGGGCTGGGCCGACGTGCTGCCGCATTTCACGGGGATGGAGGGGAACAACCGTCTGATCGGTGACCTGCACGGCGCCGACGGCCCCCTGCAGGTCAGCGATCCGGGCCATATCGACGACATGTCGCGCTGGTTCGTCCAAGCGGTTCAGACCCTGGGCGAGCCGTTCAACACCGATTTCAACGGCGCCTCGCAGCGCGGCGTCGGCTTCTACCAGTTCACCAATCGTGCCGGGCGGCGCAGCTCTGCCGCCTATGCCTTCATCGCGCCGCTGGACGGCAATCCCAACCTCGAGGTGCGCCTGCACGCCGAGGTCAGCCGCATCCTGATCGAAGACGGTCGCGCCGTGGGTGTCGAATGGAAGGAACGCGGCCAGACCCGCAGCGCGCGGGCCGGGGGCGAGGTGATCGTCACCGCCGGGGCGCTGGTCACGCCCAAGATCCTGATGCTGTCGGGGATCGGTCCCGCCGATCACCTGACCGAACACGGCATCGCGGTGCAGGCCGACCTGCCGGGCGTCGGCCAGAACCTGATCGACCATCCCGAGGTGCCGATCACCGCCTATGCCAACGGGCGTTATGGCTACTTCAAACAGGGTGACGGCTGGCGGATGATCCGCAACGGGGTGCAGTTCAAGATGTTCGGATCGGGGCCCGTCACCTCTGCCGGGGTGGAGGCGGGGGCCTTCGTTAACCCGACGTCACCCGAGGCCCCGCCGACGATTCAGGCCTTCTGCGTGCCGATTGTCTATCTGGACCGGGACGCGCCCAAGGACCTGAAGGACGACTACGGACTGACGATCACCACCGTTGTGGTCAAACCAAAGTCGCGCGGCCAGGTGCGCCTGGCTTCGGCAGATCCGGGCGCGATGCCGGTGGTGTCGCCCAACCTGCTGCACCATCCCGACGACATGGCCGAGATGGTCGAGGGGCAGCGGTTCTTCCTGCGCGCCTTCGACGCCGACCCGCTGGCGCGGCGCATCGACCGGGTGATCCTGCCAGAGGCGCGCGACGACGACAGCCTGCGCGCTCATTGCAAACGGTTCGTGAAAACCAACTACCACCCCGCCGCCACCGCCCGCATGGGGGCCGACGGCGACCCGATGGCAGTGCTGGATGCCCGGATGCGGGTGCGCGGGATCGAAGGGTTGCGGGTGGCCGACATGTCCGCCGTGCCCGACATCAACGCGGGCAATACCAATGCGGTCGCGCTGATGCTGGGCGACCGCTGCGCGGATCTGATCCTTGGGCGGTTGGGCTAGGCCCCTGCCCTAGCCGTCGATGCGCAGGGCGCGCATCTGCTGCGACATCTGCACGAAGGATCCGTCGACATGGGCGCGGATGGCCCGGTCCGCCCGGTCGGCGTCGTTGTCGCGGCAGGCGGCGATCAACTCGTCATGTTCGCGCAGGATCGCCTGCATCCGGGGCGGCGTGATCCGCAGCAACGCGGCATGAACGTTCAATGCGGTGCGCAGCCGTCGCCAGGTTTCGGCGGCCTGGGTGTTGTAGTGGTATTTGCACAGCGTCCAGTGAAAGTCGAAGTCCAGCGCCCGAAACTCGTAGATGTCGGCCTTGGCCTTGGCGCGGATCGCCTCCTGCTGCTGGGCCAGCTCTTCGATCATCTCGGGGCTGGCGTATTCCGCGAACCAGCGCACGAAATACGGCTCCATCAGTTGGAGCAGTTCGAACACGTTCTGGATCGTGCCCGCGTTGGACCGGGCCACCGTGGCGCCCCGGTTGGCATGGATCTCGACAAAGCCTTCGCCCTGCATCCGTCGCAGAACCTCGCGGATCGGGCTGGTGGACACGCCGAAACGCGCCGCCAGTTCCGACACCTTCAGCCGGGCGCCCCCCGTCAGAACCCCGCGCGAGATGTCCTCCAGGATCGCCTCGTAGAGCGTGTCTTCCTGTTCGTCGTTCTTGTTCTGCGCTGCTGCGGACATCGCATACCTCCCACCCGTGCGGACCGACCCAAATCCACGCGCCGGCGAGCCTAGTGTAACCCCTGAAAATCACCAGTCCCAGTAAATTTATCGACGAAATTATTTCCATCAGGCACTTTCTGAAAAAAATCGTCGACGATTTGTGAAAGATGGTGATACGTTGTGATTCGAGGAGAACGAGGGGGATGAACCGCATGACTGCGACGAAAACGGCTTCTACTGGTGCATCTGCTGGCGCGTCCGACGCGGCCGCCGCACGCATCGCATCCATCGAGCCGTTGTTGGCCCGTGTGGGGATTCGCAATCAGCTGCTGGTCAAGATCACGACCGAGGACGGCCTGGTCGGCTGGGGCGAAAGCGGCCTGTCCGCCCGCGAAGCCGAGGTCGCCGCCTGCATCCGCACCTACGAGACCTTTCTCAAGGGCCAGGACAGCCGCCGCATCGGGCGCATCTGGCAGGAAACCTATCGGTCCCAGTATTTCGAAGGCGGCCGCGTTCTGACCGCCGCCATGTCCGCCGTGGACATCGCGCTTTACGATCTGCTGGGCAAACGCCTGGGCGTGCCGGTCTATCAGCTTCTGGGCGGGATGCAGCGCGAGCGGGTTTCGAGTTTCGCCAGCGCCACCGGCAACGACATCGACGAAACCGTGGCCCAGGTCCGCCAACTGGTCGACGCCGGTTGGACCTGCGTGCGCCTGGCCCCGGAATACGACCAGCACAACCTGGTTCACGACGCCCGCGCCAGCCTGCGGCCCACCGCCGAAAAGCTGATCGCCGTGCGCGAGGCGTTCGGCAAGGACCTGGTGCTGGGCATCGACTATCACCACCGCCTGTCGCCTGCCGAAACCGTCAGCTTCTGCAACATGATGCCCACCGGCACGCTGGATTTCCTCGAAGAGCCGATCCGCTGCGAAACCCCCGAGGCCTATGCCCACCTGCGCCGCATGGTGGACGTGCCCTTTGCCGTGGGCGAGGAATTCGCGTCCAAATGGCAGGCCGGTCCCTATCTGGAACAGGGTCTGACGCAGTTCATGCGCCTCGACATCTGCAACATCGGTGGCTTCACCGAAGCGATGAAGGTCGCCGGCTGGTCCGAACGTCACTACGTCGACCTAATGCCGCACAATCCGCTGGGCCCGGTCTGCACCGCGGCCACGGCGCATCTGTGCGCGGCGGTCCCGAATTTTTCCTGGGTCGAGACGCGGCAATCGCCGGTCGAATCGCTCGGGTTCCACGATCCCGCGTTGTTCCCGGTGCAGGTGCCCATGGAGGGGCCCGACTATGTGCTGACGGACACGCCGGGCCTGGGCGTCGAGGTGGACGAAGATGCCATCCGCGCCGCACCGCAGCCGGAGCATTTCGAGCCCCCGCACCTGCGCCATCCTGACGGGTCCGTCACCAACTGGTGACCCCGAAACCAACATTCGAAGGAGGAGACCGAATGACTTACCAAATCCGCAAGCTGCCCAGCCTGCGCGGCACGCTGACCGGTGTGGGCCTGGCCCTGACCGTCTGCGCCCCCGCCTGGGCCTACCAGGAAGCGCCCGCGCTGGCCGACATGGTCGCCGCAGGGTCCCTGCCCCCGGTGGAGGAGCGTCTGCCCTCCAACCCGCTGGTCATGGACGTGATCGAACAGACTGGTGAATACGGCGGCACGCTGCGCCGCGCGATCCTGGGCGGTGGCGATCAACACAACATGGTCCGCACCATCGGCTCCGAGAACCTGGTCCGCTGGGATCCGAACTGGACCGAAGTGCGCCCCAACATCGCCGAAAGCTGGGAAGTCTCCGAGGATGCCTCGGCCTTCACCTTCAAGCTGCGCGAAGGCACGAAATGGTCCGACGGCGCACCGTTCACCGCCGATGACATCATGTTCTGGTACGAGGATATCTTCTCGAACCCGACCCTGACGCCCAACAAGGACGCCACCTTTGTCGGTGCCAACGGCCCGGTCGAGATCACCAAGATCGACGACTATACCGTCAAGTTCGACTTCGGCTCGCCCAACGGTCTGTTCATCCAGAAGATGGCCTATGGTTTCGGCTATCACGCCGCCGCCTACCCCAAGCATTACCTCTCCCAGTTCATGGAGAAGTATAACCCCGACATCCAGGCCCTGATCGACGCCGAACCGACCGCCGCCGACGCGACGCAGCTGTTCAACCTCAAGGCCGGTCCGATGGACACGCCGCTGTTCTGGCAGAACCCGGATCGCCCGACGCTGCATGCCTGGCACCTGACCAACGCCTACGGGTCCACCGACCGCGTCGTCGCCGAGCGGAACCCCTATTACTTCAAGGTCGACGCCGACGGCAATCAGCTGCCCTACATGGACCGGATCACCTACGATCAGGTCGAAGACGTCGAAACGATCCTGCTCAAGACGTTCAACGGCGAAATCGACTACATGCTGCGCCACATCGGCCGCCCGTCCAACAAGGCGGCGCTGACCGACAACATGGAGCGGGGCCAGTACGGGTTCTTTGACGTGGGCGACCTGCCTGCGAACATCGTGATCCTGATGCTGAACCTGAACAACCAGGATCCGGTCAAGCGCGAGGTCGTCAACAACAAGGACTTCCGCGTCGGGCTTAGCCACGCGATGAACCGTCAGGAAATCATCGACCTGCTGTATTTCGGCGCCGGTTCCCCGGCCCAGACCGCGCCCCGCGAAGGCTCGGAGCTGTACAAGGAGGAATACGCCAAGCAGTTCACCGAGTATGACGTCGATCTCGCCAACGAGTACCTCGACAAGGTCATGCCCGAAAAAGATGAAAACGGCATGCGCATCGGCCCGGACGGCGAACCGTTCCAGCTGATCTTCCTGGTCGCGGACGTCTTTGGCCTGCAATACCCCGACGCGATGGAGCTGATCGCCGGTTACGCCAAGGATGTCGGCGTCGACATCCAGGTCCGTGCCACCGACCGGTCGCGCCTGATCGAGCTTCACACCTCGAACCAGCAGGACGCCTATCTGTGGAACTGCTCGGGCGGTCAGGCGGATGCCTACACCACGCCGATCTGCTACGTGCCGCAGATTTCCAACTCGGTCAGCTGGGCCCGCGAATGGGCGGCCTGGGGTGTCGATCCCTCGACCGGCGAAGAGCCGCCGCAAGAGGTCAAGGACATCTTCGACGCCTACGACCAGGTGACGACGGCGGCCTCCCCCGAAGAGCTGAAGGCCCGCATGGAAGAGGTGCTGGAGCTGTCGATGGAGCAGTTCTTTACCATCGGTCTGGTGCAGAACGACCCGGTCTTCGGTGTGGCGCGCAACAACGTGCGCAACGTGCCGAACCCGCTGCCGATCGCCGGTCAGCTGTGGTTCCCTGCGCCCTATACCGCGCAGCTCTACTTCGAAGGTGGTGACAACCTCCCATAGGTCACCTCCCCGATCGGCCCCGGTCCTCCCGCCGGGGCCGATCACCTTTTTCCGTCTGCCATAGGTATCGTCATGCTGGGCTTCGTTCTCCGCCGTCTGATCTACATGGTCCCCACCATCTTCCTGGTGTCGATCGTGACGTTCATCATCATTCAGCTGCCGCCCGGTGACTATCTCGACGCGCTGGCCGCCGAGATGGGCGAAGGCGGGTCCGACAACACCGCCATCATGGACAGCCTGCGCGAGCAGTATGGCCTGGGTCAGCCGATCTGGGTGCAATACTACAAATGGATCACCGGCATCGTCTTTCGCGGCGACTTCGGAGTGTCCTTTGAAAAGAACCTTCTGGTCAACGATCTGATCTGGGACCGCCTGGGCTGGACCTTCGGCATTTCGATCATGACGCTGATCTTCATCTGGGCCACCGCCCTGCCGATCGGCATCTATTCGGCGGTCAAGAAATATTCGGTCGGCGATTACGTCGCGACCTTCTTCGGGTTCCTTGGCCTCGCCATCCCGAACTTCCTGCTGGCGCTGGTGATGATGTATGTCGCCTTCAAATACTTCGGCCAGTCGGTCGGCGGTCTGGTCAGCCCGGAATACCTGGACGCGCCCTGGACCTGGGACAAATACGTCGATCTGTTCAAACACATCTGGATGCCCATCGTCGTGGTCGGCACCTCCGCCGCCGCTGCGCTGATCCGCATCATGCGCGCCAACCTGCTGGACGAGCTGTATCGCCCCTACGTCGTCACCGCCCGCGCCAAGGGCATGACGGAATTCCAGCTTTTGCTGAAATACCCGGTCCGCGTGGCGCTGAACCCCTTCATTTCCACCATCGGGTGGATTCTTCCGACGCTGGTGTCGGGTGAGATCATCGTGGCGGTCGTCATGAACCTGCCGACCACGGGGCCGATGCTGCTGCGCGCGCTGTTGGTGCAGGACATGTATCTGGCCGGCTCGCTGATCCTGATCGTGTCGATCCTGACCGTGATCGGGACGCTCATCTCCGATCTTCTACTGGCGCTCATCGACCCGAGGATTCGTTACCAATGACCGATGTTCCCCCCGAAGCGCTGGCCGGTGAGCCGGTCGCGCAAGAGCTGTCGCCCGTCATCCTGGGCCCCTGGCAAATGGTCTGGCGCCGGTTCAAGCGGCACAAGCTGGCCTATTGGTCCGGCGTGCTGGTCATCTTCATCTATCTCATTGCGCTGTTTGGTGAATTCCTGACCCCGGTGGAAATCACAGAGACCAACCCCCGCCGCACCTTTGCGCCGCCCCAGGGCATCCATTTCTTCACCGACGAAGGTTTTCAGCTTCACGCCAAGGGCCTGAAGATGGAACTCGACCGCGTCGCCCTGCGCCGCACCTTTGTCGAGGACCCCGAAGACATCGTCGAGCTGGGCTTCTTCGTCGAGGGCTACGCCTACGATCTGCTGTGGCTGATCCCGACCAACGTGCATTTCTTCGGCCCCAAGGACCCCGGCGAGACGGTCTATTTCATGGGTGCCGACCGCCTGGGCCGCGACATCATGAGCCGGATCATCATCGGCACCCGGGTGTCTATGTCCATCGGCCTGGTCGGCGTCGCCGTGTCTCTGGTCATCGGCGTCTTCCTGGGCGGCATCTCCGGCTACTACGGCGGCTGGATCGACAACCTGGTGCAGCGCCTGATCGAATTCATCCGATCCGTTCCGACCATCCCGCTGTGGATGGGTCTGGCGGCGGCGATCCCGCTCGACTGGCCGCCGCTGCGCACCTATTTCGTCGTCACCATCATCGTCAGTATGATCGGGTGGACATCGCTTGCGCGCGAAATCAGGGGCAAGTTCCTGGCGCTCCGCAACGAGGATTTCATCATCGCCGCACGGCTCGACGGGCTGTCGGACATGGAGGTGATCTTCAAGCACATGGTGCCGTCGTTCTCGTCGCATATCATCGCCTCGCTGACGCTCGCCGTGCCGCTGATGATCCTGGCGGAGACGTCGCTGTCCTTCCTCGGCATCGGCCTGCAGCCGCCCGCCGTGTCCTGGGGCACGCTGCTCAAAGAGGCGCAGAACATCCGTTCCATCATCGAGGCGCCCTGGCTTTTGATTGCACCCGGCGCGGCCATCGTGATCGCGGTGCTGGCGCTGAACTTCTTGGGTGACGGTCTGCGCGACGCCGCCGACCCGACCAGCCACTGAGGCCCGCCATGACCGAGAAACCCATCCTCGACATCCGCGACCTGCACACGCATTTCTTCACCGATGACGGTGTCGTAAAGGCGGTGGACGGCGTCGACCTGGAAGTCCACGAAAACCGCACGCTCTGCGTTCTGGGCGAGAGCGGCTGCGGCAAGTCCGTCACCGCCCGGTCCGTCCTGCGGATCGTCGATCACCCCGGACGCGTCACCGGCGGTCAGATCCTCTATCGGGCCCGCGACGGGCGCGAGGTGGACCTGGTCCGTGCCAAGCAGGGATCCAAGCAGCTGCGTGAAATCCGTGGCCGCGATATCTCGATGATCTTTCAGGAACCGATGTCGTCCCTGGGTCCGATCCAGAAGATCGGCAAGCAGATCGTCGAGACGATCCTTCTGCACCGCAAGATGACCAAGGCCGAGGCGAAAGAGGCGGCGATTGCCATGCTAGACCGCGTCGGCATCCCCGATCCCGCCAAGCGGTTCGAGGCCTATCCGTTCGAGCTGTCCGGCGGAATGCGGCAACGCGCCATGATCGCCATGGCCCTGTCGTGTCAGCCGCGCATCCTGATCGCCGATGAACCGACGACCGCGCTGGACGTCACGACACAGGCGCAGATCCTCGACCTGATTGCCGACCTGAAGGATGAATTCCAGATGGCCGTGATGCTGATCACGCATGATCTGGGCGTCGTGGCCGAAGTCGCCGATGACGTGGCGGTCATGTACATGGGCCGCGTGGTCGAGGCCGGATCGGTCTACGACATCTTCGAGAACCCGCAGCACCCCTACACCCGTGCCCTGCTGGAATCGGTGCCGCATATCGGGGCCGCGAAACGCCACCGCCTGCCCGCCATCGAAGGCATGGTGCCGCATCCCCTGGCCCGGCCATCAGGCTGCGCGTTCCGCACCCGGTGCCGCAACGTGATCCCCGGCACCTGCGACCGCAAGGACCCCGCCTTGATCCAGACCGGCCCGACCGAGGTCGCCTGCTTCCTGCACCATACGGAGGTCGCGTCATGAGCGAGAACATCCTCACCGTCCGCAACCTCGACATGGGGTTTCCCACCGGTGGCGGCTTCTTCGGCAAGCCCACGGGCATCGTGCGCGCCGTCGACGACGTGTCCTTTACCGTAAAGCGCGGCGAGACCTTTGGCGTGGTCGGCGAAAGCGGGTCCGGCAAGACGACGCTGGGCCGCTGCATCATGCGCATTCTGGAACCTTCGGGCGGGTCCATCCAGTTCGAACGCGAGGACGGCAACGCCATCGAGCTGGTCGACGGCGACAAGGCCAAGCTGCAAACCTTCTGGCGTGATGTCCGCATGGTGTTCCAGGATCCGCAATCCTCGCTGAACCCGCGCCTGCCGATCATCGAAATCGTGGGTCAGGCGCTGCGCAAATCCGGCACGCCCAACGACCAGATCGCCGACACGGTCCGCGACCTGCTGGCCAAGGTCGGCCTGCGCCCCGAAATGCTGCACCGCTATCCCGGTGCCTTTTCCGGCGGTCAGCGGCAGCGCATCGGCATCGCCCGCGCGCTGGCCACCAACCCCGATCTGGTCATCGCGGACGAGGCGGTGTCGGCACTGGACGTGTCGATCCAGGCGCAGACGCTGAACCTGTTGCAGGACCTGCAAGAGGCGTTCGACCTGACCTATGTGTTCATCGCCCACGACCTGGCGGTGGTCGAACACATCGCCGACCGCGTGGCGGTGATGTACCTGGGCCAGATCGTCGAGCTGGCCGATTGCGACACCCTGTTCGCCGACCCCCGCCACCCCTATACCCGCGCCCTGCTGAGCGCGGTGCCCGTGGCCGACCCGCGCAAGCGCAAGCCGCGCGGATCGGTCCCCAAGGGGGAAATCAGCTGGACCAACCGGGGCTGCAAGTTCGCAAGCCGCTGTCCCCATGCGACCGATCTGTGCCGTGAAACGCGGCCGCCGGTCAAACAGGTGGGCGGCGCGGACGTGCTGTGTCACTACGCCGGAGAGGTGTGATGCCCAGCCTGAAGCGCGCCCTCGCAGAGGGCCGCCGCCTGGTCGGAAGCTGGGTCTTTTCCGCCTCGCCCACGGTGGCAGAGGCGATGGCCTGTCAGGGGCTCGACTTCGTGATCGTCGACATGGAGCATTCGGTGACCGAGCTGGCCGACGTGCTGCACATCCTGCGCGCGGTCGGCACCTCGGGAACCGAGGTCATCGTCCGCGCCCCCGACACCGACGTCACCCGTCTGCGCCGCCTGCTGGACGCGGGCGCGCGCAACGTGATGTTTCCCTTTGTCGAAACGGTGGCCGAGGCACAGGCCCTGGCCTCGGCCAGCCGCTACCCGCCCGACGGCACGCGCGGCTTTGCCATGATGCACCGCGGCGCAGGCTTTGGCACCCGGCCCGATTACATCCGCACCGCCTCGGATGACATCTGCCTGATTGCCCAGATCGAAACCCGCGCCGGGTTGGACGCGATGGAGGCGATCGGCGCGGTCGACGGCATCGACGCGCTGTTCTTCGGCCCCGGTGACCTGTCCGCCGTGGCGGGCATGATCGGCCAGGTAAAGGCCCCCGAGGTCCGCGCGTTGAAAGAGCACGGCGCAGAGGTCTGCCGCCGTCTCGGCATCGCCTCGGGGACGTTGGTGCCCGATGTGGACAGCGCCGACTGGGCCGCCGGTGCCGGGTTCGATTTCATCTCGGTCAGCAGTGATCTGACCATGGTCGCGCGCGGCGCGCAGTCGGTCATGGGGGCCCTGCCCCGCGGCTGATTGCCAATTGGCAATCGCGTGATTTCCGCCGCTGTTCCCGTGTCTTACAGCGGATTTCGTTCCGCGAAGGTGCGAAAGAACGCCAAAAAGGCGCGGTCCGGGTCGTCCGCCGGGCCCTTGCCCTGCGCCCAGTCGCGCCAGGCCCCTTCGACGTAATAGATGTCATATCCCGGATGGCGCAGGCGCGCCGTCTCGTAGGTTTCCGTGCGCAGCGCGGTGCCGCGACCGTCCAGCCAGGCGGGGCGGGGCTTGGCCTCGGCCACAGGCTCTGCGGTGCCCTCGGTCCGGGCGCGGCGGCCGACCTTGGAAAACGACAGTTCGCGCCCGGCGGCCCCCTGCCCTTCGCCGTCCTTCTTCCACCATCGCAGCTCCACGTGGGTGACCCGGCGCCCGGTCTTGATCGGCGCGATTTCCACCACGTAGTCCGACAGCGCGTTGACCTCGGTGACGGCGGGGTCGATGGCGCGCAGCTTGAGGTTGGACCAGGACGTCAGCTTGCCCTTGGGCACACCCAGAATGCCGCGCAGCTCGTCGAGCGAGAATTTCTCGGACGACCGCCACCGCAGATTGCCGCGCTTTTGCACCATTTCATACAATGTCAGCGCGTATTTGGAGGTCAGCGCGAACATCACCTCGCGCTGGAGCCGCGCAAAGATGGTCGAGTTGGAGATGATCCGCCGCAGCCGCGCCGGGATCTCGTATTCCAAAAGCCCGTCGGACCGCAGCGTCTCCACGTTGCCGCCCAACAGCTGCACGCGTTCGATCGCGGGTTCCCCGTCCCAGACCACCTCGATCTTGACGATCGCGCTCATCAACCGCTCGATACTGGCGCCGATGCGGTCGTTGGCGTTGTGCGACCCGCGCAGCAGGCTTTTGGCGATGACGTGGGTGACGGGGCGGTCGATGGCGTCCCAGGCGTTTTCCAGCAGCAGGTTATAGATCCGCCGGTCGGCCAGGGTCAGGGGCGTGACCTCGACCACGTCCACCAACTCGCCGGGTTTGATCAGCGTGTCGGCGGTCGGTTTGGCGGTCAGGGTGCGATAGGGCTGCTCGGCCATGAACTTACGTCCTTACGCTTACGGATGTTGCGCTTTGCACGTAGGTTAAACCGGAGCGGGGGCCCGGTCCATCACCCGATCCGTAAGGTTTCAGTACCGTGCGCTGCGGACCCGATTCGCGCAACGGGTCACGGAACACCTGTAAATCAAGCCTTTTCTCAGGGGTTTGCCGCACCCGATCCGTAAGGGTTGGGTGGCCACCCGATCCGTAAGAGTACCCCACCCAAGACGTAGGCTCAGATCACCCCGGACGTATGGCTTTGCCCCCGATCCGTAAGGGTTGGGGCGGCAAAGTATTGATCTCTATATGGTTTAGGCCAAGGAACAGAGAATCTTGAACAAGAACCCCAAGGGGGTTTTTCCTGTATGATTTTCGGGTTTCAGCGGTCTGTCGCAGACCGGACCGCACAATAACCGCCCGACAGCCCCGCAGCTTGCGGACCTGACGGCCCCCCTGCCCGACTATCGGATATTTCGGGGGATTGCCCTGAATACCGCACTTGTCCTCTGAACCGGCACCCTTCATGATTCGATCACGCGGCCTGCAAAAGGATAGCCCATGGACCTGCCCGTCACACCCGGCGTCGGACTGGAGGAGTTGGAGACGCTGGCCACCCGCGCCGCCACCGTCATCGAACGCCTGCGGTCCCGCGTCTATGCGCCCGGCACCGAAAAACGGCTGGAGCTGCAGTTCAACGTCCGGTCCGCGGCGGAAATGGTGGGCCGGACCGAAAAGGCGATCCGCGACGCCGAAGGCGACGGGCGCCTGCCTGAACCAGCCAAGGACCCGGCCACGAACCGCCGCACCGGATACAGCCTGGCCGAGGTGAACCGCATGCGCGAGGTGTTCGGCACCCTGCCCCACCGCGCACCGGACGACCCGGCAATGGTTCTGGCGGTCCAGAACTTCAAGGGTGGCGTCGCCAAGTCCACGCTGGTCACGCATATGGCGCAGTTCTTTGCCCTGCGCGGTTACCGTGTCTGCGTGATCGACTGCGACAGCCAGGCCTCGACCACGGCGATCTTTGGCCTGAACCCCGATGTGGACGTCGATGAGGAGGAGGATACGCTTTACCCCTTCCTGCAACACGGCGGGCCCAAGACGCTGCACTATGCGTTGCGCGCGACCTATTGGCCGGGCATCGCGCTGATCCCCGCGAACCTGGGCCTTTATGATGCGGAGTACGAATTTGCCGCCCGCATGGCCCGCGACCCGGCCTTTGTGCTGGACCGGCTAAGGGACGGGATCGCCAGTATCAGTGACCAATTCGACATCATCCTGCTGGACCCGCCGCCCGCGCTCGGCATGATTTCCCTGTCGGTTCTGCGGGCCGCCGGCGCGTTGTTGATCCCGGCGCCGCCCAATAACGTCGACTTCGGCTCGACCGCGCATTTCCTCAAGATGATGGCCTCGACCCTGGGGGAAATCGCGCGGCACGGGGGCGCGCGGGACTATGCCTTCGTCAAGATCCTGGCGACCAAGATGAACGACCAGAAAAGCGCGCATGTCGCGATCAAGCGGATGATGGATGCGGTCTTTCCATCCGACATGCTCCGCGCCACGTTGAAGGACAGCGCCGAAATCGACAACGCCACCGCGAACCTGTCGACCGTCTATGAGCTGACCGGCGCGCAAACCCGGACCGAGACCCACAAACGCTGCCGCGTGTATCTGGATGCGATCGGGCGTGAGCTGGAGATTGCGATCCGCAAGACCTGGCCCAGCCACCACGCCGCGCTCCGCAAGGAGGGAATCCTGTGAAGAAACATAGCCACCTCGACGACGTTCTGTCCGACCTCGACACGCCCGGCGATCAGGGGCGCGGGGGCGCGCGGTTCCTGTCGCGTCAGACCCGCGTTGCCGACCGCCTGTCTGGCGAGTTGGAGGAAAAGACGCTGCGCTGGATCGACCCAGGCCTGGCCCGCATGTGGGACCGCCACAACCGCGCCTATGACCTGCTGTCGGAGGACAATTGCCGCGACCTGATCGACGGTATCCGGTCCCAGGGCAAGCAGGAGTTTCCGGCCATCGTGCGCCGCACCGGCGATGCTGGCGTCCCCTACGAGGTGATCTGCGGGGCGCGGCGGCACTTTGCCGTCAGCTGGCTGCGGGCGCACAACTTTCCGCAAATGCGCTATCTGATCGAGGTGCGCGACCTGACGGACGAAGAGGCGTTCCGCCTGGCCGACATCGAGAACCGCGACCGCGAAGACATCTCGGATTATGAACGCGCGGTCGATTACCTGGCCGCGTTGGAGCATTATTACGGCGGCTCGCAAAAGGACATGGCCGCCCGGTTGGAGGTAAGCCCGACGTGGCTGTCGCGTTATCTGCAACTGGCGCGATTGCCGTCCGACGTGGTCGCCGCCTTCGCCTCGATCCGCGACATCCGCGAATTGCACGCCCGCACGCTCAAGCCGCATCTGGGCCGCCCGTCCGAGGCGCAGGCGATCCTGGCCGTGGCGCGGGACCTTGCGGGGCAGGGCTTGGATGCCGGGGCGGTCATGGCGCGGCTGAAGGCGGCGGTCGCGGCCCCCAAGGCCAAGGCCGCACCGGCCAGGATCTATCGCCGCGCGCCCGAGGAATCGGGCGTCACCGCCCGGCGCAAGGGGCGCAGCGTGACGCTGGAATTCAAGGACACCCTGTCCAGGGCGGCGCTGGAGGCGGCGTTTGCCGCCTACCTGAAGGATCGCTTCGACGGCTGATTGCCAATTGGCAATTCGGGTGGAAAGTGTTTCGCACCAGATAGTTGGCGACCATCAGGCTGGCGGGCAATGGGGGGCAGTCCCCGCGCGCAAGCGCCTATTCGATCACGCCCTTCTTGATGATGATATTGCCATAAAGACGCCGCTCACCGGTTTGGGCGATGGCGAAACACTGTCGCGCGCGGGCGTAGAAGGCAAAGCGTTCCAGCGGTGTGATCACAGGCCCGCCAACGGCATCGACCTCGGCCTGAAAGGCGGCGACCGCTTCGGGCAGGGTGTCGGGGTCGCCGACCACGGCCATCGACAGGGCATTGGCCTCGTCGAACTGATCCAGCGGAAACAATGTCAGGACCGCGCGCAGCACCTGCACCGCATCGCAGCCATCCATGCGGATCACCCGGTCGTGGGTGCCATGGCCGGGAAAGTTCGCATCCACGATCGCCAGTTCGTCGCCGTGGCCCATCTGGGCCAGCACGTGCAGCAGGTCAGGCGGAAGGATGGGGTCGATGCCGATAAGCATGGCGGTCTCCGATGTGGGGGCGAGGGAAGTGCCGGTCGCGGGGCAGTCTAGGCGGATCGGGGGCGATGCCAAGGGGCGTGCGGATCGGGGGTCTGGGCCGCCTTGGGTCGGGCGAACAGCACATTTGACGCCGGAGCCGATGATATACTATCCACGACAGCGGAGAGAGCACGGCAGATCAGGACAGATGTCGAGGATCGCAACCGCCCCGGCGTGCCGGGGCCGATCAATGCCGTGCCGGAGGGATACGAGATGCGCCGAGATGCCAAAGTGATCGGCGCGACGCCCGGGCCGCAGAACGGCCTGCCGACCTGTCAGGCCAAGGCGTGACGCGATGACGGGGCCATTGTCCGGGCTGCTGGTCGTCGACCTGAGCCAGTTTCTGGCCGGGCCCTATGCGGCCCTGCGGCTGCAGGATCTGGGCGCCCGCGTGATCAAGATCGAACGTCCCGACGGCGGCGACCTGACCCGGCAGCTGTACCTGTCGGACACGATGATCGACGGCGAATCGACCATCTTCCACGCGATCAACCGCGGCAAGGAAAGCCTGTCGCTGGATCTCAAGCAGCCCGAGGGGCAGGCGGCGTTGCGCCAGCTGATCGCGCGGGCCGATGTGGTGATGCAGAACTTTCGACCCGGCGTGATCGCGCGGTTGAACCTGGATTACGACAGCGTCGCCGCGATCAAGCCCGATGTCGTCTACGGGTCCATTTCCGGGTATGGGACCACGGGGGAATGGGCGCATCTGCCGGGTCAGGATCTGCTGGCGCAGGCGCGCAGCGGGGTCATGTGGCTGAACGGCAGCGCCGAGGACGGGCCGGTGCCCTTTGGCCTGGCGGTGGCGGACATGTTTGCCGGTGCCAACCTGGCGCAGGGGATTCTGGCGGCACTGGTGCGGCGCGGGCTGGACGGGACCGGTGCCCATGTGGAGACGTCGCTGTTGGAGGCGATGGTCGATTTCCAGTTCGAGGTCCTGTCCACCCATCTCAACGATGGCGGGCGCCCGCCGCAGCGGTCGTCGTTCCGGTCGGCGCATGTGGGGTTGTCGGCGCCCTACGGGGTCTATCCCACGACCAACGGGTTTCTCGCCATTGCGATGTCATCCCTGGCGGCCTTGGCGGATCTGCTGGACCTGGCCGAGTTGCGGCCCTTTGCCGAGGATCGGTCGACCTGGTTTGCGCAGCGCGACGCGATCAAGCGGGTTCTGGCGACGCGGCTGGCATCGCGCACGACCGAGGACTGGCTGTCGATCCTGGAACCGGCCGGGATCTGGTGCGCCAAGGTGATGACCTGGCCCGAATTGCTGCAAACCCAGGCGTTTCAGGATCTGGACCTGTTGCAGCGGGTCGAAAGCGGTCTGGGCACCTCGCTGCAGTTCACCCGCTCTCCTATCCGGGTGGATGGACAGCGGGGCCGCAGCCTGGTGCCGGGACCGGCCATCGGGGCCGACAATGCGCGCCTGGCGGAGGAATTCGGGCTGTCGCTGGGCCCAGGCGACCGGGCGCGTGCCCAGTCGGGATAGCGGCGCGCGGTCGTCTCGTTCAAAGTCAGTCCAGCAGGGCGATCTCGTGCCCGTCGGGGCGTCCGGCGGCCTGTAGCCGGGCCATCAGATGCGTGCGGATGTAGGTGCCGTGAAAGCGCGAGGGCGCGCGCAGGCACAGGCGGTCCCCGTCCCCGGTGACGTCAATCAGGGGCGCGAACCAGACCGCGAACAACGCGGGGTCTTCGGCTTGCAGACGCGCCGCGACCCGGGCCCAGGCCCCCTGCCCCGTCACTGGAAACGGCAGGATGGTCGGCCCGGCCTGGGGCGGTTGCGGGGCGGGATCCATGCGCGCGGCATAGTCCGGCCCGACCTGCGGCCAGATCGGCCGCGTCTCGGCCAGGATCGCGTCGAGGCCCAGACCGTAGCAGGCCACCCTGCCCCGCGCGGCTGGTCGTTTCAGCACCAGCCACCCCCGGTCCCGCAGCCGGGCCATCTCGCGTTTTACCGTGCGGGCGTCCACGGACCAAAGCGCGGCGATTTCTCTCTGCCCGGTCGTCAGGCTGTCGTCGGCCCAGTTGTAGCGCGCGGTCAGCAGCGTCACGAGGCGCAGCGCCAGCCGTCCGTCGTGACGACCGCCCGCGCATCCCCAGGCCCCCAAGGCTGTGATCACATCATACTTGAAGGATGCCGCCCCCCGTCCGGACACTCCGGTCATGTGGCCGGGCGTGTCCGGTTTGCTTTGGCTCTGGCCCATTGGGTCCCTCCGCCAGTCCTGCTGCACCTCAATCCACCGTTGTTCCGGCGGTTGTCCTGATTTGCGTTGAGAAAGCCAAATCTGTCAAGGCCGCGTCCTGGCCCGGATCCGACAGGGGGAAAGAATCCGGTATGGATACGGTATAGGGGGACAGCCTGTCTGTCCCCTCATTCGCCCGAAATGTCCCCTCAAGATCCTGCGGGGGGCCGGGTCTGTCCCCTCAAGATAAGGGTCTTGGCGGGTGAACAGGGCCGGATCAACCGAATCGGTGCCCGGCCCCCTGTGGCCATTTCCCCGCAGGGAATGCGCGCAACGCTTTTCGACATCAATCCGGGATTTACGACTTTGTCAAATTCGGCGTATTCCGGAAACATAATCAGAATAACGTTGAGGCAGACCATGCTGGACTATCGCGATCTACAGACGATGCGGGATGCGTCGTTGAAATTGCAGGGCTGGATTCGCAAGCAGACCTTTTCACCCGGCAACGAAAAGACCCTCCGCCGGTTTTCATCCTGGGAGGTGGCGGAGCTGATCTTCAAGGTCAATCAGAACACCTTCCGGGGCCGTCTGGCCGCGGACCCGTCGCTGCCGTCCGGCGAGGTAGAGCCCGACGGGCGGCAACGGTGGTTTTCGCTGGAAGACGTGAACGAGCTGCGCCGCAAGATGAAGATCAACCGCAAGAGCCTGATGCCCGCGCGCCCGGCGGGCAAACGCGCGATCCGGATCGCGGTGTCGAACTTCAAGGGCGGCGCGGGCAAATCCACCACCGCCCTGCACCTGGCCCATGCCGCCGCGCTGGATGGCTACCGTGTTCTGTGCGTTGATTTCGATCCTCAGGCGACGCTGAGCCATTCCATGGGCCTGAGTGACGTCAACGAAGAGCAGACGGTCTGGGGCATCCTGGCCCGTGACCTGATCCACGAAACCGCGCGCATGAACGCCGCCCCCCACGCGGCGGAATCGGGGCGCGAGGCGCCCAAGCGGCGTGTGCCCGCCTCGATCGCGGACACGGGTCTGGGGGACCTTCGGGTGGCGGATTTCATCCGGCCGACCTGCTGGTCGACGATCGACATCGTGCCCAGCTGCGCCAACGCGGCCTTTGTCGAGTTCGCCTCGGCCCAGTATCGCCACGTGAACCCGGACTGGTCGTTCTTTGCCGCCGTGTCCCGCTGGCTGGATGCCCTGCCCCGCGACGCCTACGACATGGTGATTTTCGACTGTCCGCCCGCCATCGGCTATCAGTCGATGAACGCGGTCTTTGCGGCGGATGTTCTCTATGTGCCGTCCGGTCCCGGGTATTGGGAATACGATTCGACCACCTCCTTTATCGGGCAGCTGTCCGAGGCGTTGGAGGATCTGGTCGGGTTTGCCGGTTTCCCCGCGGGGAAATCCGGGTTCGGCAAGCAATTCCTGGACGTGCGGTTCCTGCTGACCCGGTATGAGCCGGGCAACGACCTGCACCGCGCCATGAAGGACGCGTTCCACAAGGTGTTCGGCGACCGCATGGCCGATCACGCCATCGAACACACCCGCGCGGTCGAGCAATCGGGCCGCTTTCTGTCGTCGGTCTATGAAATCGACTATCGTGACATGACGCGCGAAACCTGGCGGCGGGCAAGGTCCACCTTTGATGCCGCCTACGTGGAATTTCGGGACACTGTGCTGACCGCCTGGGACCAGATGGAGGACGACGCATGAGCCGCAAGCGCAGGATGTTCGACATCGATCTGCCCGAAGACGCCAGCCCCGAAATCCCCGAGGATCGGGAGGCCAAGGCCCGCCGCGGTCCCATGGCCACCGCCATCGGCGAGGCGGGCGCCGCCGCGCGGCACCGCGCCGAGGTGGAGGCCGACATCCGGGCCGAGAACGACGCGCTGGCGCATGAGCTGGTGCGCCTGAAGAAGCTGGGATTGGTGACCGATCTGATCGCGGTCGAGGCGGTGCGCACCACGCGGCTGACGCGTGACCGGCACCTGTCGGACGATCTGGATCTGGGCGACCTGAAGGCGTCGCTGCGGGACATCGGGCTGAGCAATCCGATCCGCGTCGCACCCGACGGGCAGGGCGGTTATGAATTGGTGCAGGGATTGCGGCGATTGACGGCCTACCGCGAATTGCTGGCGGAGACCGGCGAGGACCGCTGGCGCGTCATTCCGGCGGGCATCATGGCGCAGGGGGAAACCGACGCGGGCCTGTATCGTCGGATGGTGGACGAGAACCTGATCCGCAAGGACGTGAGTTTTGCCGAGATGGCGCAACTGGCCCGCGCCTATGCGGACGAGGGGGTCGAGGGTTGCGCCGATCTGGATCAGGCGGTCAACGTTCTTTATGCCAGCGTCGCGCCGCAAAAGCGGTCGTACATCCGGCGTTTCGCGCTGGTCATGGCGCGGCTGGACAAGGTGCTGGACCATCCCTCTGCGATGTCGCGGGCCGTTGGTCTGGCGCTGGCCGACCGGTTGGAGGCGGAGCCGGATTTCGCCGCTGAGGTCAGGCGCGCCCTGCAGGCACATCCGGGCCGCGATGCCGCGCGCGAGGTGGCGATCCTGCGCGATCTGTTGGCGGCGCAATCCGCGCCGGTGCCCGAAAAGGGCAGGGGGGCCCCGCGCGGGCGGCGGGGGCGCGTGGCGCTGTCGGTGCCGGTCGGGCCCGGCGTGCGGGCGACGGCGACCCAGGGCAAGATGGAGCTGCGGGCCGATCTGGATTTCGGGGCCGTGGATCGGGGGCGGCTGGAACGCGCGATCGAGGCCTTCTGGAAGGAGATCGACGCAGGCTGATTTCCCCGCGGGGAAAGCGGTTCACCGAACCTTCATCTTGTCGTGGTCAGTCTTCGCAAAGGCCCGGCGCCCGATCACGCGGGCGCGCACGAAGTGTTGACTGCCCCGACGCTTCCCCGCTGCGCCCAATCTGGTAGCCCTTGGGTCCGCACGAAGGAGACCGTGATGATCGCTGCCCCTGCACCGCTGGCCCCGCCCGCGGCCCTGTCCCTGTTCGAAAGAACGCGCGCCCGCACCGACCGGCTGGCGGCACCGCTGACGCCCGAGGACATGATGCTGCAAAGCATGGAGGATGCGTCCCCCGCGAAATGGCACCTGGCCCATACCACATGGTTCTTCGAGGAATTCATCCTGCGCCCACGGGTGGGCAATTATGCCTCGCCCGATGACAGATTCGCGTTTCTTTTCAACAGCTATTACGTGCAGGCCGGTCCCCGGCACGCGCGCGACAAGCGGGGGCTGGTGTCGCGGCCCGGCGGGCAGGCCGTGCGCGACTACCGCGCCCATGTCGAGGACGCGCTGAGCGATCTGCTGGCGTCGGGGCGCGACGATCTGGACGATATCGCCACCCTGGTCGAGCTGGGCTGCCACCACGAGATGCAGCATCAGGAATTGCTGGTGACGGACCTGCTGCACGGGCTGTCGCACAATCCGCTGCTGCCGGTCTACCGCGACCCGGAGCCGATGCCGGTGACCCAGGAGGTGCCGCTGCGCTGGACCGGGCATGCCGGCGGCCTGGTCGAGATCGGCCACGACGGCGCGGGCTTTGCCTATGATTGCGAGGGGCCGCGACATCAGGTCTTTGTCGCGCCCTATCAGATTGCGGACCGGCCCGTGACCAACCGCGACTGGATCGGTTTCATGGCGGATGGCGGCTATGCCGCAGCGCAGCATTGGCTGATGGAGGGGCACGCCGTGGCCACCCGCGAAGGCTGGGCGCATCCGCTTTATTGGTGGGAACAGGACGGGGTCTGGTGGACCTATACCCTGCGCGGGCCGCAGCCCGTCGCGCTGGACGCGCCCGTCGTTCATGTCAGTTACTACGAGGCCGAGGCCTATGCCCGCTGGGCCGGTGCGCGCCTGCCGACCGAGGCCGAGCACGAGCTGGCCTTTCGCGACCTGCCCATCGCGGGCAATTTCCTGGACGATGGCGCGCTGCGTCCGCTGCCGGGGGCGGGGATCTGGGGCGATGTCTGGGAATGGACCTCGTCGCCGTTCACGCCCTATCCGGGGTTCCGCCCGCCCGAGGGGGCGCTTGGCGAATACAATGGCAAGTTCATGGTCAACCAGATGGTCCTGCGCGGCGGGTCCTGCGCCACCCCGCGCGACCAGATGCGGCCCAGCTACCGCACGTTCTTCTACCCGAACCAACGCTGGCAGATGATGGGCCTGCGCCTGGCGAGGGACGTCTGATGCTGGACACGCCTGCCTGCGCCTTGCTTGCCGATGCCCAAGAGGGGTTGAACCGCCCGCAAAAGACCCTGTCGCCCAAGTGGTTTTATGACGCCCGGGGGTCGGCCTTGTTCGAACAGATCACGCGGCTGCCGGAATATTACCCCACCCGGACCGAGGCCGCGATCCTGCGCACCGATGCCCTGCGTCTGGCCGGGCTGGTGCCGCCCGGTGGCGCGCTGGTGGAGCTGGGCTCTGGCGCGTCGGTCAAGACGCGCACCCTGTTGGATGCGGGCGGGCATTTCGGGGCCTATGTACCCATCGACATCTCGGAGGAATTCCTGCTGGAGACGGCCGCCCACCTGCGCGCCCGCTATCCCTACCTGCCGGTGCATCCGGTGGTGGGCGATTTCACCCAGGCCGTCATCCTGCCGGAGGCGATCGTGGACCAGCCCAAGGTCGGGTTCTTTCCCGGCTCGACCATCGGCAACCTGGATCCGGGCGAGGCGGTCGCCCTGCTGGCGCGGGCGCGGGTCTGGCCGGGGATCACGCGGTTCGTTCTGGGCGCCGATCTGGTCAAGGAGCAGGGCGACCTGATCGCTGCCTACGACGATGCGGCGGGGGTGACGGCGGCCTTCAACCGCAACGTGTTGCACCGGCTGAACCGCGAAGTCGGGGCGGATTTCGACGTGCCCGTGTTCCGGCACGAGGCCCGCTGGTGCGAGGACCCGGCCCGGATCGAGATGCATCTGGTCGCGACCCGTGCGCAGGTCGTCCACCTGGCCGGGCAGGACATCCACTTTGCCGAAGGCGAAAGCATCCATACCGAAAGCTGTCGCAAGTATACCCGCCGGACGCTGGCCACGCTGGCCGCGCAGGCGGGCTGGCGGCTGGAAGACATGCTGACCGACCCGAGGGACCGCTTTGCGGTGGCGATCCTGACCGTCTGACCCCCTTGACGGCGCGCGTGGTTTCGGGCGCCGTCTTCGCAAACGGAGGGACGGATGGCACCGCGACACGACAGCTACGATGTGATCATCGTCGGGGGGGGCATGATGGGCGCCGCGACGGCCTGGTTCCTGACCGAAGAGGGGTTCGACGGCCGCATCCTGATCGTGGAACGGGACCCGAGCTTTGCCACCGCCTCGACCACCCACACCAACAGCTGCATCCGGCAACAGTTCTCCGAGGCGCTGAACGTGCGGATTTCGCAGTTCGGGGCGCGTTTCGTGCAGGATCTGCGGGCGCGGTTCGGCGGGGACCCGCTGGTGCCGGACCTGTCGATCCGCAGCTTTGGCTATCTCTATCTGGCGAATGATCCGGGCTTTGCCGAGGTGCTGCGCGCGAATGCGCAGGTTCAGCATGCCTGCGGGACGCCGACGCGCCTGCTGACCCGCGACCAGATCGCGGCGGCCTGGCCGTTCTATGCGCTGGACGACGTGATCCTGGGGTCGATCAACACCCGGGACGAGGGGTTCTTTGACGGCCAGGCCGTGTTCGACGCCTTTCGCAGGTCGGCGCGGGCCCGCGGGGTCGAGGTCGTGACCGGAGAGGTCGTGGCCCTGGATGTCGCGGGCGACCGGGTGCGGGCCGTGACGCTTGCGGATGGGGGGCGGATCGGCTGCGGCGCGGTGGTGAACGCGGCGGGGCCGCGCGCGGGGCACTTGGCCGCGATGGCGGGGATTGCCCTGCCGGTAGAGCCGCGCAAGCGGTATTCTTATGTGTTCCGGGCCGAAGTGCCGCTGGACCGGGATCTGCCGCTGACCATCGACCCGTCGGGGGTGCACGTGCGCGACAACGGCGGCGGCACCTATCTGGCGGGCGGGCATCCGGCGGACGACCCTGCCGTCGACCCGCAGGATTTCACCATGGATCCCGATTTCTGGCAGGATCACGTCTGGCCGATCATCGCCACCCGCATCCCCGCCTTCGAGGCGGTAAAGGTCCAGGCGGAGTGGGCGGGGCACTACGCCTACAACACCTTTGACCA